>CAZMLP010000907.1:0-2418 GCA_964566745.1 uncultured Verrucomicrobiota bacterium
ACTATTTGCAGCGCGCCTTTCAAGCGACCCGCCAGCGCGCGGTTAAGATCATCAACCGCCGCCGTGACGCGGCCGTTCCGGTCGCGGAAATGGCCGACGCAAATCTTATCATTGTGGCCGATCCGCTTTCCAACGCGTCCACGACGGCGCTGCGCGACCAGTGGCAAGCGGGCAAGACGGTTTTAGTCACGCTCAAGTCTGTCGCGGTCGCGCCGGTATTGGGCGCGTTGCTGGGCGGAAACCCGCCGGTTGTGACAGAGGCGGCGGATAGCCGCTACGGTATGCTTGGCCAGATCGACTTTACACATCCGTTTTTCGCGCCATTTGCCGATCCGCGGTTCAGCGACTTCACGAAGATTCATTTTTGGAAGCACCGTCACTTCGAGACGAATCAATTGAGCGGCGCGCGGGTCATCGCGCGGTTTGACGAGGGCGATCCCGCCCTGATCGAGATTCGCGCCGGGAAAGGGCTGTTGCTGGTCCTCACCTCCGGCTGGCAACCGGCGGACAGCCAGTTCGCGCTCTCGTCGAAATTTGTCCCTCTCCTTTACGCGATGCTGGAGGTGGGGGGCGATTCGCGCGAGCAGGCGCGCCCATACTTTATTGGCGACGAGGTGGCTTTGACGGCCAAGGCAGGCGAAACGCTTACGATACGCAAGCCGGACAACTCCGAGGTGAAGGTACCCGCGGACGCCCGATTTACGCAAACCGACCAGCCCGGACTTTACACGGTGACGGGCGGGGCCAAGCCGTACCGGTTTGCCGTGAACCTCTCCTCCGAGGAGAGCCGCACCGGATCGCTGGCGCTGGAGGAGTTGAGCCGTCTCGGCGTGCCGCTGCACCACACGGAACCCGAGGTGACCAGCGCGGACGCCAAAACGCGCCATGAACACCTCCAGGCGGCGGAACTTGAGAATCGACAAAAGCTCTGGCGCTGGCTACTGGTTGTGGTGGTTTCGGTGTTGTTTTTGGAAACTGGATTGGCGGGCTGGCTGGCCCGCCGGGTCTCCGCCCCCATCGAATCCCAATCTTGACGGGCTGTTATGGAATCGAGCATTCAATCCAGACTTGAGGCGATCCTCCGCGAACAGCGCCGGCTGCGGTTGTGGCGCGCGCTGGCCGGGTGCTGGCTCGCGACCGGGCTGTTCACGCTGGGGTTGATTTTCGTTTACCGGATGACCCATTGGGGGCTGCCGTTTGCCTCGTTGCTTTTGCTGGTCGGGGGAGCCATTGCCGCGTGGTGGATCAAGATTCGAGTCGAGCGGATGCCATTGGACCTGCACGGTGTCGCGCGGCGCATCGAGCAGGAAAACCCCAAGCTCCGCTCGTTGTTGCTCGCGGCGATTGAGCAACGGCCTGATCCGGTCACCGGCCAGTGGAGTTACCTGCAACAGCGGGTGATCGTCGAGGCAATGGAGGCGGACCGCCGCAGCTCTTGGGGACAAAAAACGCACGAGCGGATTTTCTTTGCCCAATGCGCCCAATGGGCGGCCGTTGTTTTCTTTTTGCTGACCTTGCTGGGATTGCCGACGCCCAAGCAGGTGCGCCTGGCGTCGCGCATCGTTCCCTTTGGCGTGGCGGTCACGCCGGGCAACACCACCCTGGAGCGCGGCACCAGCCTGGCCGTGCTGGCGCGGTTTGACGGTCGTTTGCCCGCTGACGTTTCGCTGGTCATTCGCGCATCCGGCGCGCAACCGAGGCGGGTCTCGCTGGTCAAGAATCTCAGCGATCCCGTTTTTGGCGGCAGCATCCCGGATGTTCAAGGTGACTTCACCTACCAAATCGAATACGGCGACAAACATTCGGCGGAATACCAGGTGAAGGTGTTCGAATATCCCCGGCTGGAGCGCGCGGATGCCAGCCTGACTTATCCGACCTACACCGGATTGGGGGCAAAGCGCGTGGAGGACACCCGCCGCGTCAGCGCCGTGGAGGGCACCAAGCTTGACTACGCCTTCCAGTTGAACAAGCCGGTTGCGAACGCCCGCCTCATCGCGAAGGACAAGAGCGTCCTGCCGCTCGCCGCCAACGCGGATCGCGCGGCCGCCGCGCTGACCAATTTCACATTGGCCGCGTCGCGCAGTTATGAGTTGCAACTCGTGGACGCCGACGGCCGCACCAACAAGGTGCCGATCCCGATCACCATTGAGGTGCTGTCGAACCGGCCGCCCGAATTGAAACTTGCCCTGCCCAAGGCGGACCCGCGCGTCTCGCCGCTGGAGGAAATACATTTCAAGGGCGAGGTCTGGGACGATTTTGGGGTGGTCAATTACGGCATGACCTATTCCACTCCGGGGCAGGAGCCGGTCACGGTCCCGCTCGGCAAGGCGATTCCGGCGAAGGAGAAAAAGCCGTTCGAGTATCTGTTGCGTTTGGAGGATTTGAAGGCCAAGGCCGACCAGTTGATCTCCTACTACC
>CAZMLP010000908.1:0-2636 GCA_964566745.1 uncultured Verrucomicrobiota bacterium
GCCTGTGGCCCTTGCGCGCACGGGATCATGGGGATGTTCTTCGGCGGCTTCCACCTGGCGTATGGCATCTATTTGTGCTTCACCGAGAAAGGGCCGGATGCGGCGTGAATCCCGAGCCCTTCCTCCAGCTCGACCGTGTGATCCACGAGAAAGGGCGGATGGCCATCATGTCCCTGCTGGCCGCCACGCCCGAGTGCTCGTTCACCGAGTTGCGCGACGCGTTGCAAATGACCGACGGCAACGTGACCTCGCACATTCGCACTTTGCAGGAAGCCGGATACGTGCTGGTTTCGAAGAGTTACCAAAACAATCGCCCGCTCACGACCTGCGCGCTGACGCCGGCGGGCCGCGAGGCGTTTACCAATTATATCGGCTTGCTCGAGCAGATCGTCCGGCAGAGCAAGGGTAAATCCTGACTTTAATATTTGAACAAGAACGAAACCTGCTGGTCTTTTACTTTGTGTCGCAAAGTGAATCGCCTTTAAATCTATGAATATTATCCGCGCGCAGCATATGGGCATGTGTTTTGGGGTGCGGGACGCCATCAAACTTGCGCAACAGGAGGCGGAGCGCGGCCCGCTCACAATCCTTGGCGACCTCGTTCACAACGAGACAGTCTTGGCGGACCTCCGCGAACGCGGCATTCAAATCGAGCAGAACGCCGGCGCCATCTCTTCCCGGCAGGTCATGATCACGGCCCACGGCGCCTCGGAGCGCGCCATCCAGGCGGTGCGCGCGCGCGGCCACGTGGTCACGGAAGCCACTTGTCCCCTGGTGCACCACGCCCACCAAGCCGCGCGCAAACTGGCGGGCGAGGGGTATCATCTGGTGGTGATCGGCAAGCGCGACCATGTGGAGGTGCGTGGCTTGACGGGCGACCTCGACGCTTTTGACGTCGTGTTGAGCGAGGCGGAAATCGACGCGCTTCCCGAGCGCGCTCGTTTTGGAGTTATCGCGCAAACCACCCAGCCCATCGGGCGCGTCCGGCAGCTCGTGGCCCACCTTCGCGCACGGTTCCCGCGCTCGGAGACGCGCTTCACCGACACGGTGTGTCAACCGACCAAGCAGCGGCAGAACGCGGCCATCGAGCTGGCGCGGCAATGCGATGTGGTCGTGGTGATCGGTGGCGCGCACAGCAACAACACACGGGAGCTGGTCGGGACCTGCGCCCGTTTTTGCCCGCGCGTGCATCATGTGCGGACGGCGGACGATCTGCGCCCGGAATGGTTTCAAGACAATGACACCATCGGTCTGACGGCGGGCACGTCGACACCCGACAGCACGATTGATTCTGTCGAGCAGTGGCTGCGTGACTTGTCCCCGTCCCTTCACAGCGAAGTACCCGTTCACGCGGCGATCTGAACTCCCGCAAACCCTCAATCTCCCCGGTTTATGCGCAATCGAAGCTCCTGGCTGATGGTGGTTCTCTACGCGACCGCGATGGCCTGGGTTGAGTCCGCCGTGGTGTTCTATCTCCGGACGATGATGCATCGCATCGAGCCGTACCAGCCCAATCCGCTACCGTACTTTGCCGGCTTCGGCTTCGCGGAACTGGTGCGCGAGTTCTCCACGCTCGTCATGCTTTTCACGGTGGGCTGGATGGCGGGGCGCAACGGACGCCAGCGGTTTGGCTACATGCTGCTCGCGTTTGGCGTGTGGGACATCGGCTATTATCTTTTCCTCATTCCGCTCACTGGCTGGCCGCGTTCGCTGTTCGATTGGGACATTCTCTTCTTAATTCCCCTGCCGTGGTGGGGACCCGTGCTTGCGCCGGTGTTGATCGCGATCCTGATGATTTTCTTCGGCACCCTGGTGACTCAAGCTCCCGGAGTGACCCCATGGCCCAGCCGCCAGACTCTCCTGGTTGCGGCGGCGGGCATCCTCGTCGCGCTTGCGATTTTCATGTCCGACGCCTGGGATGCCTTGCCGCGCGGCGAAAAAGCGGTGCGCGGCGTCCTGCCGGTGAAATTCAACTGGCCGCACTTTCTCCTCGCCCTCGGCATGATGGCCGCGCCGGTGATCGAGGTTGCCCGGCAAATTCAATCCGCGCCAGAGCCGCAGGACGACCAGTCCGGGGTCGCTCCCGAAGGCGACGCGCTGGGCGGTTGATCGATTGCTCCTTCGGCGTCTTCGGCGCCATTCCCCTTTGGTTTTGCCGCCAGTGGACACGGGAACTGGCGGCGGGCGGCAACTCACTTCCGAACTGAGGTGCCACTCAATTCGTCCCGGACTCGCTCGAGATAGTTCCGCGCAATCCACTCAATTGCCGGTACGCACACCGCGTCACCGAATCCGAATAAAGCCTGATTCGCGGGAACGGTGATTTTGAATTCGTCCGCCCCCATGAGCCGCGCGCATTCAGTGGGCGAGACTAATCGGACGCGAAACTCGCCCTTTCCCGCCGCGAAGAGAATCTGTCGGCCACTCCCGCCGCGTGGTGTCCGCAAGCAGCCGGCAACGCCATTGACGCGCAGTTCCGCCGTGGACTTGCCGCGGCGCATCCGCCGGAAAACCGTCGCGTGGGAGACGCGTGGCGCGTCGATCATCCGTTGCGCCAGCGCGCGGTGGCGTTCGCTCATTTGGTTTAGCAGATATTCCGCGCGCTCCTTTGACCACCATTCCGGCGCGTCCGGCGG
>CAZMLP010000909.1:0-8054 GCA_964566745.1 uncultured Verrucomicrobiota bacterium
ACGCGCACTCCGGTCAAGAATCATCGCGCGGATTCGCACACTTGAACGGCGCATCGAAACGAGAAAAGTATTTCAACGGTCCTGTGTGAATTTCTTAACCGCCTGATCGTCACTCTGTTGTAACTGGCGGATTCCCAGCCATCACCTAGGGTGCCCGGAGATTGGCCCGCGAGCCGCTAGGCAAATCAGTGTGTGGAACGGAGTGAACTTTTTAATGAAACAAAACGTTCTCTTGGAGAGTTCTTGCAAGCGGACGGGGGAACGTCCCGCTGCAAAAGGTGGTTGCCGGTGGTCGGAACCACGGCGGCAGGAGGGGACCGGCGACGCCCCGTGCGCGATCAACAACGAATGGAAAGAAACCCGACGATGAACAAGCAACGACTTGCCGGTTACGTGTTACTCGCCGTGGCGTTTGGGATGACGGGCTATTGCCTCCACAGTCTCAAAGGCGGCTCGCCCTCGTTTCTCGCCTCTGGCCGGGTGGCTCCCCTCGACTGTTTTCTGCCGGCGCAATCCTTCTCTGAAATTGAGAATGCCAAGGGCATGGTCGAGGCGCTTTCGGCCCGTTACGCGGCAGAATTGAGAACCCGCTTCGTCCAGGCGAACGTGGCCTCGGCGGCCGAGCCGGAGCGCGAGGCGAGCCTGGGGGTGACCATTCAGGAGTTGGAGCGGGGCATCACGGAGTTCAAGGGCACGGGCCAGGAGTTTCGCCTCGTCGAGGATTTGCTGCTGCTGATCAAACGCAAAGGTGATTATGACCGCTGGGTGGACACTTATCTCGGCGTGCTCTACCGGCACCCCGCCCAGGACTTGGTCGGTCGTCTCGCGGGGGAGGCGCTCATTATCGCGCAAGCCGCCGGCCGCGAGCCGGAGATGCTGGCCGCCTTCCGCCATGTGCGGGGCATTCCGGCGGACTTTGAGGCCAAGCGCCGGGTCGAGGCGGCGGCACATTCCATTGAGCGCGATGCCATTAACTGGAGCGGAAATGACGCCACCGTGTCGCGCAATGCACGCGCGGTCAAATCAAATGGCGTCTCCGCGAAACCTTCCATCTGACCGGGTGTTCATCTTTTCAAATGCCTGTTGAAACCACCAATTGCGAGAAACCGCGCGAGCTTCTCGAAGTGAAGCCGGTTCTTGGCCCGGCTCCCTCAACAGGGTCCGGCCAGGTCCGCTTGCTCACAGGTTTGGCATTGCTGGCGTTGCTGGTTTTGTTTCAAGCGCACTATCGTTTGAACTTCGTTGTGGGCGAGAGCATGCGCCCGACCTATCACACGGGCGACCTGCTGCTGGTGGACCGCGACGCCTATCGCTCCATGCCGCCACGTCGGGGTGACATTGTGGTGGCGCGATACCAGGACGGCCTGGTGGTGAAGCGAGTGGTCGGGCTTCCGGGCGAGGAAATCGAGGTGCGCGAGGGAGCACTCTTGGTGGATGGCGCGCCTGTGGCGGAAAACTACAGCTTGGAGCATGGCGCGCTGGATGTCGGGCGCGGTCGATTAATGCAGGGAAAATTCGCGACGCTGGGTGACAACCGGAACGTGCCCGCGAACCGGGCGGTGCATCCCATCGTTACGAAAGACGACATCGTCGGCAAAGTCGTGGGATCCATTTGCTGGTGGCATCCTTTCCGCAAGGCGAAGTCTGACACGGAGACTTGATCCGGTTGCCCGAACCGCCGCGACCCAAAAAAACGAAAAACGGCGGCCCGATGCCGGACCGCCGCCGCGAATTCCAGAGGAGAAATTACAGCCCCTTGGCGATCATCAGGCGGAGCAAGTCGCCCACGCGATTGCTGTAACCCCACTCGTTGTCATACCAGCTGATGAGTTTGAAGAAACGCTTGTTCAACTCGATGCCGGAGCCGGCGTCAAATATGGACGAGGCCGGGCTGTGGATGAAGTCAGTGCTCACGACCTCGTCAGCGGTGTATTCGAGGATTCCCTTGAGATAGGTCTCGCTGGCCTTTTTCATCGCGGCGGAAATCTCCGCGTAGCTCGTGTCCTTTACCGTGCGGACTGTGAGATCGACAACGGATACGGTCGGCGTCGGGACGCGGAACGACATGCCGGTGAGCTTGCCCTTCACCTCGGGGCAGACCAGGCCGACCGCGCGGGCGGCGCCCGTGGTCGAGGGGATCAGGTTGATCGCCGCGCTGCGGCCGCCCTTCCAGTCCTTCTTGCTCGGGCCGTCCACGGTCTTTTGCGTGGCGGTATAGCTGTGAACGGTGGTCATCAGGCCTTCCTCGATGCCAAAACCCTCTTTGAGGAGAACGTGCACGAGCGGCGCGAGACAGTTCGTGGTGCAGGAGGCGTTGGAAATGATGTTGTGCTTCGCGGCGTCATACTTGTCGCAATTGACGCCCATCACCACCGTGATGTCCTCGCCCTTGGCCGGGGCGGAGATGATGACCTTCTTCGCGCCGGCGGCGATGTGCCCCTTGGCTTTCTCCGCCTCGGTGAAGAGACCGGTGGACTCGATCACAACGTCCACGCCGAATTGCTTCCAAGGGAGTTCCGCCGGGCTCTTGGCGCTGACCACATGGATGTCCGCGCCGTTCACCACCAGCACATCATCCTCGGCCTTGTCGGCGGAGGATTTCTTGCTGCTGACGGTTCCGTTGAAGCGGCCCTGTGTGGAGTCGTACTTCAACAAGTAGGCGAGGTTGTCCGCCGGGACGATGTCGCCGACGGCGACGACCTGCACGTCTTTCCCGACCAGCCCCTGTTCCACCATGGCGCGGAAGACCAGACGGCCAATCCGCCCAAAGCCATTGATTGCAACTTTTACTGCCATAATTTCAATTTCTCGTTTTCAAGTTCAGGCAAAGCAGACCACAAGCGGCGCATGTTACTGGCGAAGCCCCAAGCGTCAACGCTGAATTCGGGGGCATGTCCTCGCGCGGTTCAATCGCCATTTGCGCTCCCCGGCACGCAATGCAGCAAACCGGGCATGCGCAGGCGCTCCTGGTTGAACTTCTCGTAGGTGACCACCTCCGCGTGCCCGCTAAATCCGGCGAGGATGCCGCCTTTTTTTCCGTGCCGGCGACCGAGGCCCTCGCCCGTGGATGGATAGCTGCTCGCGTCGTTGTAACAACTTTGGCCGGGAAAAAATTTGTAATAGTTGTCCTCGTCCGGCTCCCACATGAAATACGCGGCGGGATTGAACTGGCTCAATTTGTAAGTGGTTGCGCCACCGTTCAAATTGCCATAGCCGTTCACCGCCCCGTTCCACACGTAGGTGGAAAGCTTGTTCTGGCGAATGGCGTAATACTTGTTCTGGTTCTTGTTGGTCACGTCCGTGGGGCAGATGTAAACCTTGTTGTTCTTGAGGTATTGCCAGAGCTGGCCGCCGCCGTAGGACTTCTCCAGGTTGGTCGTGATGAGTGGCGGCGGGGCGCCATTGACCGGCGCGTACAGCCAGCCCGTGTAAGTATTGCCCCAAATCGGATTGGGACAGAAATCGTTATTGTCGGTCGCATACATGATCGTGGCCAGCGCGATCTGCTTGTAGTTGCTGATGCACACGGTGCGGACGCCGCGCGCCTTGGCGGAGGCCAGCGCTGGCAACAGCATGCCCGCCAGGATGGCAATAATGGCGATGACCACCAACAGTTCGATGAGTGTGAAAGCGAGCCGGGAGTCGCAATGGTCCCGGCGCAACCAGGAAAGGCTTGTCTTCATAAAATTTGCAAGGGCTGGGCGGCGGTCAGCGAAAGGAAACGGGGAAAATGCGGCGGACGGGTGGGATTTTTCATCCGCGCGCGGCTGACCGGGCCAGCCAACGATCACGGTCTCAACTTGTGTCGCCGCCGCTGTTCTGACAAGGGGAATTTTGGCGCCATTGACACAAGTTCTTCACCGTTTCCGGTTGAGAAATTCATTCCTGGTTTTATGAAAGGCAGCGAAGCAAGCGGCTCCGCAAATCCCGGGCGCCGCCCATACGGTTTTGCGTTCATGACGGCGCCCAAATTCGTCGTGACGTTTCCGCGGTAAAATGGTCTATTTACAACGGACCTTGTTTGGGATTGAGGCATGAAGGCACGATTCACAAAGGCGCTGGCGGTATGCGGCTGGCTGTCGCTGGCCACCCCTTTGCTTGCCAAGGACGCGCCCGCCGAGCTGTCGCGCGCGGACCAGGAGTTTTTCGAGCGGCGCATCCGGCCGATTTTTACTGATCACTGCTTCAAGTGCCACAGCGCCCAGGCCGAGAAGGTGAAGGGCGGCCTGCTGCTGGACTCGCGGGAGGGCTGGATGAAAGGAGCCGAGTCCGGACCGGTGATCGTTCCCGGCGAGCCGGATCAAAGTAAATTAATCCTCGCGGTCCGGCGGATTGATTCGGACACCGCCATGCCCCCCAAGGAACCGTTGAAGCCCGAGCAGGTGGCCGACTTGGAGGCTTGGGTCAAAATGGGCGCGCCCGATCCGCGCAAGAAGGCGGCCCCCGGCGCGGCTTACAGCGCCGTGGCAGATGTGCCCAAAGCACGTCTCGCCTGGCCGTACACGCCGGTCTCGAATCCCGCGCCGCCGGCAACCAAGCGCAAAGATTGGGCGCGCGACCCGGTGGATCAATTTATTTTGGCCAGGCTCGAGGAGAATCGCCTGACCCCGGCTGCGCCGGCTGAAAAGCGGGTCTTGATCCGCCGCGCCACGTTCGATCTCACTGGCCTGCCACCCAAGCCGGAGGACGTTCAGGCGTTCCTCGCGGACAACTCGAAGGACGCCTTCGCCAAAGTGATCGACCGGTTGCTCGCCACGCCGCAGTTCGGGGAGCGGTGGGGCCGCCACTGGCTGGACGTGGCGCGCTACGCCGACTCGAACGGGCTGGAGTTTAATGTCAACTATGACAATGCCTGGCGTTACCGCGATTACGTCATCGCCGCGTTCAACAACGACAAGCCGCTAAACGAATTCATTCGCGAGCAGCTCGCCGGGGATTTGATCCCCGCCAAGGATGAGGCCGGGAACCGGGAGCGCATTGTGGCGACCGGCTTTCTCTCGCTCGGGCCGAAAGTGCTGGGCGAGGATCGTGACAAGCAGGTCATGGACGTGGTGGACGAGCAGATTGATGTCACCACCCGGGGGTTCCTCGGCCTCACAGTAAGTTGCGCCCGGTGCCACGACCACAAATTTGACCCGATCCCGACCCGTGACTATTACGCGCTGGCTGGTGTTTTCAAAAGCACCGCGACGCTGGCAGACGGCAATCCCCGGCAGCCCGGCCAGCAGCCGGTGCAGTGGGTCGAGCGTCCCCTGGGGTCGCCGGAGCAAATGAAAGTGGTGGAGGAGTATGACGCCAAACTCGCCAGGCTATCCCAGGAACTAACCCAGGCGCAACGCTCCAAGGTGTTGTTCGGCGGCGGCATCAACTCGGCATTGTTGCCGGGCATTGTGATGGACAACAAGGCGGCGCAATTGACTGGTCCGTGGAAGACCTCCGCCGGCACCACGAATCATTTTGTGGATCGCGATTATCTGCACGATGGCAACGCGGACAAAGGGAAGAAGTCGGTTCGTTACGCGCCGAATTTGCCAAAGGCCGGACAGTATGAGGTGCGGATGTCCTATGCCGCGTCCATGAACCGCGCGACGAATGTGCCGGTGACAGTTTACGCGCTGGGTGATGCCAGGATGATCCATGTGAACCAGATGTTGCTGCCGCCGATTGAGGGCGCGTTTCTCTCGCTGGGCACTTATTCATTCGAGGCTGGCACCAACGGCGCCGTGGTGATTTCCAACGAGGGAACCAAGGGATTCGTCATCGCGGACGCGATCCAATTTCTCCCGGTGGGCGGCGAGGCGATGATGGCGATGGACAAGACCGCGTCGAAAAAGGTGACGGACCCGACCATGCAAATGGCCCCGTCCAAGGCCGATCCGGATGACTTGCAGCAACAAGTTTTTGATTTGCAGGACAAGGCCCCGCCCCGCCCCGAGATGGCGATGGCCGTGAAGGAAGGCCAGGTCGGCAACACCAAGATTAACCTGCGCGGTGACGTAAAGCGGCTGGGCGACGAGGTGCCGCGCGGCTTCATACAAGTGGCGTTCCAACCGGGTGTGAAGCAGCCTGAGATTCCGCCCTCCGAGAGCGGCCGGCTCGAATTGGCGAACTGGATTGCCAGCGCCGACAACCCATTGACCGCGCGCGTGGCGGTGAATCGCGTCTGGCTGCATCTGTTCGGGCGCGGACTGGTGGCAACGCCCGACAACTTCGGCAACCAGGCCGAGCGGCCCGCGCAACCCGAGTTGCTAGATTACCTGGCAGGCCGGTTTGTGACGCTGGGCTGGTCGCACAAGAAATTGATTCGCGAGTTGATGCTTTCGAGCGCTTACCAAATGAGCTCGGCCTTCAATGCCGCCGCCCACGAGAAGGATCCGGACAACCGGCTGGTGTGGCGCATGCCGCGCCGCCGGCTGGAGGCCGAGGCGTTGCGGGACGCGATTCTTTCCGTCAGCGGCAATCTCGATTTGAAGGTGGGCGGTCCCGCCCTGGCCAGTGACCGGGACATTGCCCGGCAGGGCGCGCCGCAAATGGCGGCGATGCCGACCTCGACCGGGAACCGGCGGAGTGTTTATGTGCCGATCTTGCGGAACAACGTGCTCGACATGTTCCAATTGTTTGACTTTGCGGACCCGCATGTGATCTCCGGCCGGCGCAACACCACCTCGGCGCCCACCCAGGCGCTGTTCATGATGAACAGCCCGTTCATGCAGGACGAGTCGAAGGCCGCCGCCGCGCGCCTGAAATCCGAGCCGGACAACAAGAACCGCGTGGCCGTGATGTTTGAGCGCTCGTTTGGCCGGCCGCCGACGGCCGCCGAAACGGAGCAATCCTTGAAATATGTCGCGGATTACGCCGCGCAACTGGAGAAAACCGAACCGGACTCCGCCGAGCGCGAGACGAAAGCGTGGCAGAGCTTTTGCCACGCGTTGTTTGCCTCGGCCGAGTTTCGCTTCATCGACTAACCGCTTATGAACCCGCATTTCCTGACCCCCCGCTCCCGCCGCGAGATGCTGAAAATGTGCGGTTGCGGCTTTGGTTATCTCGGTTTGACCGGTCTTTTTGCCAGCATTGCCCAAGCCGCGGCGGCGGATGCGAATCCCCTGGCGCCCCATGCGCCTCATTTTCCCGCGCGGGCCAAGCGGGTGATCTTTTTGTTCATGCACGGCGGACCGTCGCAGGTGGACACGTTCGATCCCAAGCCCCTGTTGAAACGGGACAACGGCAAGGCCGCGCCCAACGCCCCGGCGGAGGAGGCGCCCGCCGGCGCCCCGCCTCGGGCGGTGGGCAAGCTGCTTGCCTCGCCGTGGGAATTCGCACCGCATGGCCAGAGCGGCCTCGAGATCAGCGCGCTATTTCCCGAGGTGGCGGGTTGCGCGGATGATCTCTGCGTCATCCGCAGCATGAACACCACGGGCCTGGATCACGGCCAGGCGGTGTTGAGCTTGCACACCGGCAACGCCACGCTGGTTCGCCCAAGCATGGGCTCATGGGTAGTGTACGGCCTGGGCACGGAGAATCAAAGCCTGCCGGGCTTCATCACGATTTGCCCGACGATGGCACACGGCGGCCCGCAGAACTACGGCACGGCTTTTCTCCCGGCGGTGTATCAAGGCACGGCCATCGGCCGCGCGGGCGAGCCGGTGTCGCGCGCGCAGATTCAAAATATTCGCAACGCGCAAGCACCGGCTGAGTTGCAGCGGCGCGAGCTGGATTTCCTGCAAGCGATGAACCGCGAGAAGTTGCGCCAGGCGCAAGCGGACCAGCAGCTCGAGGGCGTGATCGAATCCTACGAGCTGGCGTTCAAGATGCAGACCGAGGCGCCGCAACTTACCGACATCAAGGACGAGTCGGCGGCCACTCTGGCGCTCTACGGCATCGATGGCGGCCCCACGGATGATTTTGGCCGGCAATGCCTTCTCGCCCGGCGCTTCGCCGAGCGCGGTGTGCGCGTCATTCAGGTGAGCCACAGTTTCAAGTGGGACCAGCATCAGAACCTCAAGAAGGATCACGAGCGCAACGCCCTCGAGGTGGACAAACCCATTGCCGGGTTG
>CAZMLP010000910.1:0-1873 GCA_964566745.1 uncultured Verrucomicrobiota bacterium
CTCTTTCGTGTCTTCGCGGTCAAGGCCAGTTTCTTCCGGAAAATGGGGAATCCTCTCGCCATTCGCCCTTCGGATTTCGTCATTTCCCGGATGGCTTGAACGACCTTGAATGAGATCGATTCGTCTGCCGGGCACGAGCCAAGCCCGAAGCAGTTTTCCGCGCCACCGCTCCGTCTTCTCGGTGTCCTCCGGTTAGCCACCGGAAGCCTTGAATGGGCTTGAATCGCCTGAAATTTCGTGGTTTTCCGGCTTCGTCCGCGCCTTGCCGATTTGGCCGTTCCTACCGCTGAGCCGCTGGTCCGGTCGATCTCTGCAAGGTTTCGGACGGCTTGAATCACCTTGATCTTGCCCCACCACCCGTTTTGGCGGCGATTGCCTTGGGGCTGATCTTTATCGTGCAAAAGAGATTGCCCCAGCCCACCGGCAACCCCTCTATCATAAGACGTTTCCCGGGGTCGCCTGGTTTCAACGAAACTTCTCAACCCCCGGCTTTCGGGCGTGGTCGAGTTCCCGTTAATCCCTCCGCTCGCTGTCGCGGAGGATCAAGACGAACTGGAGCAGCGTGAAGAGCGATTGCACCATGGCCGCCACATAGGTGAGGGCGGCGGCATTCAACACCTTGGCAATACCCCGACGCTCGTCCCGGCTGATCAAGCCCAAGCGCTCCAACTGCTCCTTGGCGCGGGCACTGGCATCATATTCCACCGGCAACGTAACCAATTGGAACAGAGTAATAATCGCGAAGATTATCACTCCGGCGAAGGCCAGTTTGGCGATGCTCATGAACAAACCAATGAAGAACAGGATGGATGCCCCATTGCTGGCGAACTGCGTGATGGGCACGAGCGCGGAACGCACTTCGAGCGGGGCGTAGGCCGCCTTGTGCTGCAAAGCATGGCCCGCCTCATGCGCCGCCACGCCGATGGCGGACAACGAGTTGCCGTGAAAGTTCTCGGACGAAAGGAAGAGAGCCTTTTGCGTCGGATCGTAGTGGTCCGTCAGGTGGCCGCCCACTTCATTGATCGGCACTTCTGTCAGCCCGGCGCTGTCGAGCATCTCGCGCGCCGCTTGCGCGCCCGTGAGGCCGCTTTCCGAGGGGACTTGGAGGTAATGGTTGTAATTCGCCGTGAGCTTGAACTGGGCGTAAAGGCCCAGCAGCAGTCCCGGCAAAAAGAACCACCAGTATTTCCCGAGTATGATCATTCCCAGCATCATAATTCAAATCTCCTGGCCCGGTCTGGGCCGTCCAAGCTCAACTGACAAGCCCACGAGGGGCGTCGCTCCCCAATAGATGGCGCCGGGGACGGGCTTGTCAAACTTGTCCCGATTACAAAACTAGCAAGATTTTCGAACCGGTAAAGACGGTGACGCTGTACCGCATTCTCGACGCGCCGCCCGGGCTCTAATACGCTCCCCCCATGCACCGCCGTGATTTTCTCGCCAATTTGTCATTGGGTTCCCTTGCCGCTGTTTCCGGGTGTCAAAGTCACGGCGCTTCAACGCGTTCCACTGGTGGTCGCCTCTTTTTCACCTCCGCGGGCAAGACTTGCTCGCTCAATGCGGACGGCACGGGCCTGCACGTTTTCCAGTTCGATGTGCCCAACCAGGCCACATGGCAGCCGGGACCGTTCTTTCCCGACGGGCGACGGGTGATTTTTCTGAGCATGGAGCCAAGGCGCGACGGTCCCGGCCGGCCGTTTGAAAAATATTACCACCAAACGCCGACGCATATCTGGTCCTACGACTTGCAAACGGAGAAATTGACCGAGTTGGTGACCAAGGATCGCATGGCGCCGTTTTGCACTCCAGCGCTTCTGCTCCCGAACGAGCGCCTGCTGGTGCAAGTGGTGCGCGACCGGCGAGGTGCCGCGCT
>CAZMLP010000911.1:0-7311 GCA_964566745.1 uncultured Verrucomicrobiota bacterium
CGAGAAAATGGCCTGCCCGGTCACAAATCCCTCGCGGAACAGGAAACCGAGCACGACCAGCAGGACCACAGCGGTCAGGAGAAAGGCTTTGCGCATGCGTCAAAGGGCACGCGCTTGGCGCGCTCCCGGTTGGAGTGTGTCGCTACTTGTCATTTCGCGGCGTTCCCGGCGCGCCACCCGGCGAAGCGGAGCAGGAAGACCGGGATGGCATTAGACCAAACCGCCGGACATTTCAACCCGGAACCGGCAGAATAAAGGCAGATCCCAGACGCCGGGACGAATTTACCCGGAAAAGCTGTTGACGATTTTCGTTGAACCAAACGACGCGCGGAAGCGTCTAATAAAAAGGAAGAGGCCGCTCTTTTCACTATGAACCGACATCGCCTCTCCTGTGTGAGCAAAATGAGCCACGAGCAGGAGTCCACCCCCCAAGAAAACGCGCCAATGGCGAAATCCGGCAAATCAAGGTGGATCAAGGCATGCGGAGACTCTGGAATGTGGAACACATGGAAACCGCCAAGGATTCTTTCCAGCTCCAAACGGCTGAAATCATCGGATTTCAAGGGGATTCAACCCAAATCAAGGCACCAATTTCATGATTTCAAGGGATGATTTGCCCCACCACCTGAACTCAAAAACGCCTAACCAATCGCGAATCCACGATCCCCTTCTTGAGTTCACGGGAAAGCGCTGGAAATCATGAAACCGCGTGAAAGACAAAATGCCCACCAATGCAAATTCCCGCCGCGGGGGGCCAACCGTGGTGAATCAAGGTCGATCAAGGCATGTTTTCACCTTGGACACATGGGAAAATCCGCTGCCGTAAAGGGCGATTCAGCCAAATTAAGCCTCCTGAAAACAGACGAGCCGGTGGCTGGGGATCGTCTTTGCCACGACCACCCGCTCACCGGCCCGCCACCGTGTTCCCAAACCGAAATCTGTTCCGCCTGAACTATTCCGCTGTGGCGCGGTTCACATGGATCGCGCCATTCACGGTGCTCAATTTGATCATCGTGGCGCCGCTGCCCAGCTTGGCCTCCATGTTATTCCCGACGAGATGATGTTTCACCGGAACACTGAATTGGTTGGCGATGCCGCCATTGACCGTGCTGGCCTTCACCGTGGCGTTCGGCTTGTCCGGCAGCGCAAGGTCAATGGCGCCGTTCACAGCCTCAAGCTTGGCGGACTTCACGCCGTCCAGTTTGGCGAAAGAGGCGGTGACATGGCCGTTCACCGTGGCGAGAGAGGCGTGCGCCCCAAGGTTTTTCGCGGTCAGTTTTCCGTTCACCGTGTTTGCGTTCACACTGCCACGGACGTCGCGAATCTCGATGTTGCCGTTGACGTTGTTGATGTGCTCCAGCACGGCGGCGCTGGGAACCGTCAAATTGTAATCGACGCGGGCTTGGAGGCTCTTGCGGCCCCCGAAGAAGCCGCGTTTCTCGTGATGCCTGGTCTTCACCGTGAGCGCCTCGGGCTTCGCGTCAACAATGATCTCCACGCGCTTCAGATCCTCGTCGGTCTTCGCGCTCTTCACCGCGTCGAGCTTCACCTCGGCACGGTCCCACGTCGTCACAAGCACCATGCCGTTGATATTGTCGAGGCTGACGCGGCCGGTTTCCGAGAGCGGAAACGTTTGATGGAACTCCTCAGTGCGGCCGAAGTCAGAACCCCAAACCAGCGCGCAACCAAGCACAGTACCCACGATGGCCCCGATGACAGCCGGGCGGCGCTCCCAGCGGCGGTGATTGATGGCGGTCGTGTTCATGGCAAAATTAGTTCTTCTCTTCTGTATTACGCAGGGGTATGAAACCCGGCTCGTTTAATTAACGCGCGAAGTGGGCAAATAGTTTCAACTTTTCGCGCGCCGGGCTGGCAAAGCCTTTTAACTGGCTGGTCAACAAGGGGATATAAATATGGGGCAGACTTGGCTCGCCATCGCATCACTCGTTTCATGCAAACAGGGCACCATATATTGTGGCTCCGACCGGTCACAGGCCACAAGCAGCGCCTTGGCCGTAATCGTGCTATGATAAAGATCGGCTGCGGCCAAGTAAGAATTATCTTTGCAGGACGGGCGTTAATCCGGGCGGCAATGGAGATAAGCCGCCTAAATGCACAAAACCTTTGATTACGAATGCTATGCAAAGAACACTATTAATTGTCGGGCTATGCCTTGCCTTTGAAACCGGCCACGCCGCCTCTGCCCGCGTGAACTGGCCCGTGGTGCGACATGCCCTCGGACAAGTTGAAAGCGGAAACAACGATTTTGCAAGGGGATCCCAGGGGGAAGTCTCACGCTATCAGATCCTTCCAGAAATCTGGCGCGCCGAAGTTCGGAGCGGGAAAAACCGTCCCCGAAGCACCCAAGAGCAGGATGCCTGGAATGTGACCCAACGAGTGCTGGAACGCCGCGCCAACCGGTTTGCCACCGTGACGGGCCGTCCTCCCAACTCCAGGGAACTCTACGCGCTTTGGAACGCGCCCTCGGATCTGCTAGCCCGGGGTTATGGCGGTTTGAACCGGAGAGTCCGGGAACGCTGCGAGCGATTCAGCAATCTCGTCGCTGGCCGTGCCATGCACATGGCAGAGGCGCGTTGAGTGCAAAATTCAGGTCGAAAATTGTGCCAACAAAGGGCCTTTGCCGTTGTTTTCCCGACGCCTCGCCCGGCTTGAGGATCGGTCGCGCGGGGACTGGTGTCTTCGGCGGCTTGAAAAAAAGGCCGAAAAGTCTGTTGACTTGGCTGGTCGCTTTGCTACTTTCACCGCTCTTTATTTTATTGGGTTAGATGAAAACGTTTTTGCCGAAACCGAATTTGGACCAGCGCAAGTGGCATGTGGTGGACGCCAAGGGCGCCATTTTAGGCCGCCTTGCGGTGCAGGTCGCCAACGCCCTTCGCGGGAAGGACAAGCCCGTTTACACCCCGCACCTCGACGCGGGTGACTTCGTGGTCGTGATCAACGCCGAGAAGGTGAAGGTCACGGGCAAGAAGGAGGACGAGAAGATTTTCATGAGCTACTCGGGCTGGAAGGGCGGCGAGAAATTTGCCACCGTCTCCGAAGTCCGCGCCAAGCATCCCGAGCGCCTCATCACCCACGCGGTGAAAGGCATGCTCCCGAAGAACCGCCTCGGCGACCAGTTGTTGACCAAGTTGAAAGTGTTCCGTGGCGCGAAACACAATCACGCCGCGCAGAAGCCCGAGCCGATGAAAGTGGCTGGCTGACCTCAAACGATAAATTTTTTCACGTCATGGCAGACTCCAAAATCCAGGAATACCTCGGCACTGGCCGCCGCAAGACCGCGGTGGCGCGCGTGCGTCTCGCCGCCGGCACCGGCAAAGTCGTCGTGAACGGCCGCCCGTTGGAGAACTACTTTCTCGTGGACACCCAGCGCACCACGGTGCTCCAGCCGCTGGTCACCGCGGACATGGCGAGCAAGTTCGACGTGCGCGTTAACGTCGAGGGCGGCGGCCCGAACGGCCAGGCCGGCGCGGTCCGGCATGGCATCGCCCGCGCGCTGCTCAAGGTGGACGCCAACCTCCGCCCGATGCTCAAGGCGGACGGCTTGCTCACGCGCGATCCGCGCATGCGCGAGCGTAAAAAGTACGGCCAGCCCGGCGCACGCAAACGCTTCCAGTTCTCGAAGCGCTAATCGCAACCAGCTTTTGCAACCCCGCCGGCTCGCGCTGGCGGGGTTTTTTGTTGTGCCCCTGCCTTGCTTTTTGCCGCCTCACCCTCAAATCTGAAACCCGCAATGAAACTGAAGACTGTCGCCGTCATCGGCGCCTCCGGTTACTCCGGCGAGGAACTCGTCCGGCTGCTCCTCAACCATCCGCATGTCGAGCTGACCGCCGTGACCTCCCGCCAAAGCGCGGGCCAGACGGTGGCGCAGGTGTTCCCGAAATTCGCGAGCCACCCGAAGTCCCGCTCGCTCCGCTTCACCGAGCCGAACGCCGAGGTGCTGGCGCGGCAGGCGGAGGTGGTGTTTCTCGCGCTGCCGCACGGCGTCGCCGCCGAGTTCGCGATTCCGCTGCTGCAACACGGTTGCCAGGTCATCGACTTGAGCGCGGACTTCCGGTTAAAGAGCGCGGGCGTCTATCGCGAGTTCTACGCGCACGAGCATCCCGCGCCGGACTTGCTGCAAAAATCGGTGTACGGCCTGCCCGAGGTGTATCGCGCCCAGATTAAGGAGGCCACTCTCATTGCCTCGCCCGGTTGCTATCCAACCAGCATCCTGCTGCCGGCGCTGCCGCTGCTCCGGGCCAGGTTGATCCGGCCGGACGACATCATCGCCGACTCGTTGAGCGGCGTGAGCGGCGCCGGCCGCAAAGCCGAGCTGGATTACCTTTTTTGCGAGTGCAACGAGAGCGTCCGTCCGTACGGCGTGCTCCGGCACCGGCACATTTCCGAGATCGAGCAGGAACTCTCCCTCGCGGCCGGTGTGACCGTGGTCATGCGGTTCACGCCGCACTTGATCCCCGTCAACCGGGGTATCCTCACGACGCTCTATCTCACCCCCGCGCGGGAGGTGAGGTCTTTGCAAGGGGCGGCGACGTTCGAGGAAGAAATGGCCGCCTGCTACCAGGCAGCCTATGCCAGGGAGCCGTTTGTGCGCCTCCTGGAGGGGAAGGCGCTGCCCGACACCAAGAATGTCACGGGCACCAACGTTCTGGAGATCGCGTGGCGGCTCGATGCGCGGACCGGCCGGCTCGTGGTGATGAGCGCCGAGGACAATATTGTCAAAGGCGCGAGCGGCCAGGCGGTCCAAAGCATGAACATTCTCTGCGGCTTCCCGGAAACGGCGGGCCTGGTTTGAGCCGAAAGTTCGGTCATGCGCGGGGAGCGTCGCGGGAGAAGCCGCGACCTTTCCGGCCCGGCGAAAAAATAAAAAGGCCGCCGGGAAAGGCGGCCAAAAAAGATTCGGGAAGAAATCAGCCCAAACGCCAGACGATGCGCGCCTTGTTCAAGTCGTAGGGCGACATCTCCATTTTCACGCGGTCACCCACCGTGAGGCGGACGAAGCGTTTGCGCATGCGGCCGGAAATGGTGGCAAGCACCTGGTGCTTGTTGTCCAGTTCCACGCGAAACATCGTGCCGGCGAGCACCGTCACAATGCGCCCTTCTACTTCAATATGCTCTTCCATCGACTGCTCTGTGTAAACCGCGCGCCGGTCCTTTCCACCGGCAGGAATCGGAACGCAAAAACGCGGAGCCGGGCAAACCGGATCCGCGCTTGAAAAGCGAGCTAATTAGTAGCGGCCACCGCGACCGCCACCATCACCGCGACCGCCGCCGCCACCACCACCGAAGTCACGGCGCGGGGGACGACCGCCGCCGCCGCCGGGACCGCGATCTTCCTTGGGCCGGGCGATGTTGACCGTGATGGTCCGGTTGTCCAGCGAGGTGCCGTTCATCGCCTGGATGGCCTTTTGGGCCTCGTCGGGCGAGCCCATGGTGACGAAGGCAAAACCGCGGGAACGGCCGCTCATGCGGTCCATCATCAGGTTGGCCTCCACGACCGTGCCATGCGCGGCAAACGCGTCATGCAGGTCATTCTCGGTTGTGTTGAAGGAAAGATTTCCCACAAACAGTTTCGTGCTCATGTGATCTGTTGTCCTAGACTGACTGCGCTTGCTCCAGACCGTTCCCGACTGCCGGGTTTCAAATCGTCACTGAATCACGTTCAACTGAGGATTTACCAAGTCCTGGGAGAGACCAGTTATCTATCAGACGCACGGGAGGCTCGCTTTTTTCCACCCAATAGCAAGCCAAAAAATCGGCTCGTTTCGGTTCGTTTCGCGGGCGGGAATTATCAGGTTTGCGAATTCACATTGTCTTGCATGACAACCACTAATGCCCCCAAAAGGCAAGGCTTCCGGGCTTCCCCGCCACCCGACGCGCCTTGACTTGGAAACCAATTTTTGTAATAAACGCCATAAGTGGGCGCGAGTTTTTCACGCCCTTCGGCGGGGGACGTTGAACGGAACGTTGCTCCGCCCAACCAGAGCGTCAAATCCCAAACCTGCCACGCGGTCCAACCCCCGCCCTCATCGTGAACATCTTTACGCCCCCCCCGGCGCGCCGCGCTGTCCTGGCTGTCTGGCTGCTTGCCTGTGGCCTCACTTTGCTCGCCACGGCCGCCGCCCAGGCGGTTTTTCGCGGGCAAATCGTCAGCAGTGCCAGTGGCATTCCGGTGGAAAACGCGCATGTGTCACTGGATCGCAATCCGCCGGACAGCAAGGCCGATTACCAGGCGGACACCGACTCGTTCGGGTTTTTCTCGCTCACCAACGTGGCGGCCGGCGATTTCAAGCTCGCCGTGGACCATCACTCCTTTTTGCCTTACAGCACGAACTTCACGATGGGGACGGCCGCCACCAACAAAGTCATCAAGCTGGTTCCCATTGATGGCAAGGTGGTCTTTGACATATATGTGCAGGTTTGGTGTCTCGCCACCCATGCGGAACTGGTGGGGAGCACCGTCAAGATCGAGTACTGGGCGCCGGGCAGCAATTTGGGAGGGGCGCCGGACAATGTGTTCCCCATGGTCGCCGGTCCGGGCGGCACCGTGACTGCCTCCAACATGGAAGATGGCTTTTATCGTTTCACGATCTCGCAGCCTGGTTGGCAGACCTTGAACTACCTGCCGGACCCCAAGAGCGGGGATTTCGTCGTGGCGGGCGACAAGGTTCGCTTGATTCGCTCACTCCTGGCGACGGCCTTCCTGAAACCAAACCGCACGGGTTTGACCGTGAATGTGACCGGCTATGATCCGGTGAAGGACAAGCCGAATCTTCCATTGAAGGAGATGGTCGTGAAACTCACCGGCGTGGCGCTGGATGACGACACGAAGGTGCTCGTGCCAACCATCTCCGTGCTTACGGACGCAAACGGCGCCTTCTCCTTCAAGAACTTGCCGCCGATTCATTGGAAGATTTCCGCGGGGCGGCTCGGTTATTTGCCGCAGGAAGTGACGGTGGCCCCGAATGCGAACGGCGCCTTTGCGCCGGTGAACTTTCAAATGCAACTGGCGCCCACCAAGGTGAAGGTGATTCTCAGCTCCCTTTATCAAACGAACGCGGCTGTTTCCGGCGCCACAGTTCAACTGAAAGGGTTGTTGAACGCGAGCACAGAGGGAATCGACCGCCAGCTCAAGACGACCGGCGATGCCAGCGGCAACACGGCCTCGGTGGTGTTTGAAAACTTGTTGCCCGGAAATTATTGGATCGGGGTCACCCACCAGACGACCATCAGCGGGTTGCCCTTCAAATCCGGGGTCCTGTTCTTTAACCAGAACGCCTTCTCGGTGAGCTA
>CAZMLP010000912.1:0-7156 GCA_964566745.1 uncultured Verrucomicrobiota bacterium
TGTTTCAAACTCCAGCCGTGCGCCATGAAATCGGCGGCAAGCCAGTCCAGCAACTCGGGATGTGTGGGTCGCGCGCCGTTCACGCCAAAATCGCTCGGCGTGCTCACCAATCCCTCGCCAAAATGGTATTGCCACACGCGATTCACAATCACACGCGCGGTCAACGGATTCGCCGGGTCGGTCACCCATTGCGCGAAGGCGAGTCGCCGCGCCTGGTCCTCGCTCATCTCCCCCGCGACACGCCCGGACTTTTTTGCGGCGACCGCGTCATATTTCACTGGCACCACAGACAAGGCGCCGGGCTGAATCACCTCGCGTTTCTGCATCGGATCGCCGCGCTGGAAGCGATAGGTCGGCTCCGGCTTGACGAACTCTCCCGCGTAAATCATCGGTGGCGCGGAAAGCTCCCGGATGCGAGCGGACAATTCCTTCCGGCGGGCGGCCAGTTTTTCAAAACGCGCCCGGTCATCCGGGGAAAGGGCGGTCAGGTCGTAACCCGGCTTCCAGGCCATTCCCGCCTCATACGGTTGCCGGTCAGCGGACGACGCGACCAACCTCCAATCGTCAGCGCCGCGCGCGATCTCGATCCGGTATCCGGTCGCCAAACGGTCTTTGTAATTTTCCTCGCGGTCGCGCCCCCAGGCAATTCGGGCGATGGTCACTTCCCCGGGGAACTCCAGTTCCACCCAACCCTTGCCCGATTCGTTGGAGATCCAGCTTCGGCCATTGCCATAACGCCCGTCATTGATGTGCTCCAACCGGTGAATATCAGAATTCGGGTAAGTTCCCGAGGCGGTTGCCTTCACGCCCAGGCTGGCGAGCGCCACATTTTTCCCCTCGGGCGAGAACACCTCCAACTCGTCGATGCACGGCTCGGAGCCGGTTGTGGCCGTCACAGTGAAACGCAGCCGGCGCGCGGTCACTGGCTCAAGGCGTTCGGAATTGAGTCGCGGATGCACCGCCACGCGCAGGCGATTGGCGTCGATCATGCCCGTTTGGGCCAGCGGCTCGTGTAACGCGGCTTGCGACTCCAAAAGATTGATCTCCGTGTCAACTTTTTCCAATCCCGGCCGCAGTTTCGCCACTTCCGCCTCCCGCGCGGCCTTGTCCTCGCGTCGCGCCCGTTCTCCGTGCTGGACACCCTCGAAGACTGCCTTTACCGCGTAATAATCCGTCTGCGGAATCGGATCGAACTTGTGGTTATGGCAGCGCGCGCACCCGACAGTCAGGCCGAGAAACGTGCTGCTCGTGGTGCTGACGATATCATGCAACTCGTCCGCGCGCTGGTTGCTGGTTAGCACGATGTCCGGGCTTTTCACCTGGTCCCACGCCCCCGCCACCAAAAATCCGGTCCCCTCGTCCACGCCAAGGACGTCCCCCGCGATCTGCTCGCGCACAAATTGATCATACGGCTTATTCTCGTTGAAAGCGCGGATCACATAATCGCGATACGGCCAGGCGTTAGGCCGGGGCTGGTTCATCTCGAAGCCATGCGTCTCCGCGTAGCGCGCCACATCCAGCCAGTGCCGCGCCCACCGTTCACCGTAGCGCGGCGACGCCAGCAAATCCTCCACCAGCTTGTCATAAGCGTCACGAGACCGGTCGGCGGCGAGCCTCGTCACAGCCTGCGGGGTAGGCGGCAACCCTGTTAAATCGAGATAAAGCCGCCGAATGAGGGTTCGCCGGTCCGCCTCGGGCGACGGCCCCAGCTTCTTCTCCGCCAGCCGTGCCTGAACGAACGCATCTATAGGGTTGTGATCTCCACCCGATACCGCTTTCACCGTCGGCACGGGCGGCGACACAACCGGCTTATACGCCCAATGTGTTGGCGCGGATTTCGCCTCGATCGTGTCCGGCCAGGACGCGCCTTGATCGATCCACATTCGCAATCGCTCAATCTGCTCGCGCGTCAGACGGTCGCCTCGCTTGGGCATCCACAAGTCCTCGCCCTTGGCGCCGGAGACCAACTGGATCAACAGGCTGTCCGCGCCGTGGCCGGGGATGATTGCTTTGCCCGAGCCGCCGCCTTGCATCGCGGAAGATTTTATGTCGAGCCGAAGATCCCCTTTCTGCTTCTCCGGCCCGTGGCAGGGATAACACGACTTCGCGAAGATCGGCTGAATCTCGGCCGCAAAATCAACCGTCTTCCCCGCCGAAGAAGCAGGTTCGGCAGCGAAGGCGTTCCCGGCAAACCATCCCGTCGCCACCGCGAGCGCGATTCGTGTGAGAGTGCGCGCGCCGGAACTGGCGAAGCATGTTTGGAAGAAAAAGGACATGGCGCGGCGGCTGGACATCAGAGGTAGGCAACTGCCGCCGTAATGTCAAATCTGGCCTTCCGGACCTTGATCCAGGTTCGATGAGAATTGGTTCAACGCCGAGCCACCAAGGCGTCGAGAATGGCGGTGAAGGCTTGAACCGAAAAACGCTGGAAAAGGACGAAACCCGGAGGGAGGAAGGGGAAAAATTCTCGCTCCTCATTCGCGGCCTCTCCTGCCGGGCGGCTTTGTGGTCGATTGGAAGTCCGCTCGGGAGGCTTGAATGACCTTGAATCCCTTGTTTTTTTGCCTTGGTTTGAAATTTTAAGGAGACCCCAAAATTATCGAACCCGCTTCGCTCCGTCGCGAACTCCCGGAATGATATGCGCGCTTCACCCCGGCTCTTTCCATTGACATGAGCCAAAATGACGCAATTCCACCCGAGCAGGTCTCCCTCAAAAGTCAGCCGAAGGCTTGAATGACCTTGAATTCCCCGGAAATCGCTTATCCGGGAGGACTTGGCGTCATTTACCAACAGGTCCTGCAAGTTTCTCATGCCAAAGGCCATCGCGATTCGTTCCATCAAAGGGGGGCACGTCTGGCGCGCCAAAGTTTTACATGCTCCCGAAAATTCACAGCCCTTCTTTCTCCATAATCCAACATAAGCCGGACTTGGTGATTTCGCAAATGCGAGGTCGTCCTCCCCCCAAATATTGCAAGGCCGTTGGACGAGGACGCCAAATGGGGTGGGCGGGACGCCCGCGCTCTCCGAAAGTAATGCCATTGGCCTCCGCGTGACTGGAGCGAGTTAATTAAATCTGTGGCCGTTTTTGGACCGGTCGCTGACCGGTTCGGTAACGTCCAAGCAGCAAGATGTGCCAACGGCGCCGCCGAAGGCATTTGTCCGTAGCCCCAGATTTGCCCGGACGGCTCAGCGAACCGTCCCCACCTGGCGCAATAACCACCTTTTGGATCCGGTCAAAAACCGCGAAGAATCAAAAAACTTCGCAATATTTTTGGGGTTGAAACGTGTATCAGGATGAAATGCGAATCATTATGAAGAAGACCTTGCGAACCAATTTCCTTCCCTGTCTGGTTTTGGCCACATCATTGGCCGGCCCGGCGGTCATGGCCCAAGCTCCCGAGCCGCCTGTCAATGTGGACGCGAAAATACCAGCCGCGCCCCGGGTTCCAGCCCCCGTCCAGCCCGCGCCTCCTCCCGAACGGGTTTTTGACCTCGATTTCCCCGGAGGCGGGCCCCAGGAGTTGATCAAGGCCATTGAGGCGGCATCCGGGCATCCCGTGAATGCCGTCATCAGTGGTGATGTGAGCAAATGCCTTGCCCCGCCCATCAAACTTCGGGGCGTGACCGTCGCCCAGGTGTTAAACGCCGTCAGCCTTGCCAGCCAAAATAGCGAAATGACACTGGCGCGGCATCTTCCCAACGGCTCTATCATGGCCGTTCCGGTGGGCAAAAGGTTCGCCTGGCAGGAGCAAAGAACGAGCCCCAAAGATTCCCCGGTTTGGTGTCTATTGACCCAGGGCCGGGCCGGAGCCGACATACCGGCCAAGGTCTGCCGCTTCTATCAACTGGCGCCGTACTTGCAAAGTTACAAGGTGGAGGACATCACCACCGCCATTGAGACCGGCTGGGAGATGGAACACGACGAGGACGTTCCACTCCCGAAGCTCAGTTTCCACAAGGACACCAAACTGTTGATCGCGGTCGGCATGCCATCCCAATTGGAGGTGATTGACAACATGTTGAAGCAATTGTGGCTGGGGGAAAAGCCGGAGGAAAAAAAGGCTGACCCCAATTCCAAGGCGAAGTTTTAAGACGGCAAACTGGCGAATGACCGCGGAAATTTATCCCCTGCCCCTCTTGGTCACATCCACACCGGCGGTGGCAAATCTCCCGCCCGAGGCTGATCTCGCGCGGTTGACCGACCGGCTCCAGGCCGGGGACGAGGCGGCGTGGCGCGAGTTTCATGAGCGCTATTTTCAACGATTATTTCGCTACTTGCTGGTGGCGACGCGCGGACAGGAGGAACTGGCGCGCGAGGCGCTCCAGCAAACCATGATTCGCGCCGCGCGTTACATGAAACGGTTCGATTCCGAGGCCGGACTGTGGGCCTGGCTCACGGTGCTGGGGCGAAGCGCGCTCACGGACGAGCAGCGCAAACGGGGGCGTTATCTGGGCTTTTTGGAACGGTGGTTTCGCGAGCCGCGGCCCGCCCCGGAAACCGGCCGTGCCAGCCTGGCCGAGGAATCGTTGCGCGCGGCCATGGCCGCGGAGCTTGCGGCGCTGCCTGATGAGGAGCGTAATCTGCTCGAGCAAATGTATCTGGCCGACTCGTCCACGCGTGAACTGGCGGCGGCGCTGGCCATTACCGAGCGCGCGGTCGCTTCGCGGCTCCTTCGCGCCCGTCAAAAACTAAAAGCCGCCGTGCTCAAACGATTGAAACATGAAAAATGACCGCGACATGGACCGCCTGACCGACTCCGTGTTCGCAGGCGGCAGCGACCAGGCGTTCCGCGAGGCGGTTTTGCGGGCGTCCCTGCAAGCCAGCCGCACCCGGCGGCGCAACCGCGCGATTGGCCGGGGCGCGTTGCTCGCGAGCCTTGCCTTGGTGGCGGGAATTCTCCTGGTTCGGCAGCGGCCACCGGAATTACCGGCGCCAGCAACAACCTTGGCCCGGTCGCGAGTGCGCATCATTGAGTCCCGGCCTTTGCGACCGGAAATTGTGGCCCGTTCCCGACCGGATTGTTTTGTGCCGGTCGCCACCAAAGCCGCGCTCGCGAACGAGGTGAGCGACGACCAGTTGCTCGTGATGCTGCGGGGCCAGGCCATTGGCCTGATTCGCGAGCCGGGACAGCCGGCCAGTCTGCTTCTCGCCAGCGGGTCCGTCCCCGCCGTCTCCGCGGCTCCGTGACTTCGCCCGCCGCCGCCGGCCCGCCGCTCGGGTCTTTCCCGCCAGCCGCGGCGCGCCGTGCAAAGTTGCTTCTCCCCCCTTGCTGGCCGGCAGTTCATCGGATCGCTTGCGGGCGTTATGGAAAATGAAGTGCCGCCCGCGCCAGGGAATCCGCTGCCACCGCCGCCGGTTGCCCCGCCGCCGGTTGCCCCGCCGCCGATGATCGCCCCCCCGCCCTTGCCGCGAATGGCCCCCGCGCCGCGCCCCAGTCGCATGAAGTGGGTGGTGGCCTTGGTGGCTGTGCTGTTTGTGTTCTGGGTGGTGCGCGGGATTGGGCGGGCGCTTCACCACACCACCGGCATGGCCAAGACGGGCGCTCATGGAGCCCATTGGCTGCAAGAGACGGTTTTGGCGGATCACGATTCCAGCGATAAAATCGCAGTGTTGGATGTCAACGGCGTGATTTCCAGTTCAGCCATCGATCGTTCCGGCCACAGCCTCGTGGATTTGATCAAGGACCAGTTGGAACTGGCAAAGGAGGATAGCGCGGTCAAGGCAGTGATTCTGCGCGTGGACTCCCCGGGCGGCGAGGTTCCCGCGTCCGACGACATTTACCGGATCATCAAGAATTTTCAGACGGACAGCAAAAAACCGGTAATCACCTCCATGGGTTCGCTCGCGGCATCGGGCGGCTACTATGTCTCGGCGCCGACCCGCTGGATCGTGGCCAACGAGCTGACGTTGACGGGCAGCATCGGGGTGATCATGCACAGTTATAATTATCGCGGCTTGATGGACAAAATCGGTGTTCGTCCCGACGTGTTCAAAAGCGGCAAGTTCAAGGACATGCTCAGTGGCGAGAAACTCATCAGCCCGCCCGAGGAGCAAGCCATGGTGCAGTCGTTGGTGGATGAAACCTTTGCGCGCTTCAAGGAGATCGTGGCGGAGGGCCGGGGCTGGGCAGGTTCTCAAAACAAGTCCGAGGGCCGCAAGCTCACGGCCAAATGGGCGGATTACGCGGATGGCCGGGTGGTGTCCGGAAAGCAGGCTTACGACTTGGGCTTTGTCGATGAGTTGGGCAATTTTGAAACGGCGGTGCGACGCGCGGAGGAAATCGCCGGCATCAACAAGGCAAATCTGGTGCAATACGCCCAACCGTTTGACATTGGCAGCCTTTTCCGCCTGTTCGGCGAGGCCAAAACCGGCTCGCTCATCAAAATCGACCTTGGCGTGGAAATGCCCAAGCTTCAAGCTGGACGGCTTTACTTCATGTGCCCGACGGTGGTCCGGTAATCGACCGCCCCGGATACCATTTTTTGACCTGCGGATTTCCCTCGCTGTCCGGCATTAGGTCTTAACAGCCCGTTAAACGTCCTCGCAAAGTCGCGGAGTAACATGCGTGCGCGCGGGACGGTCGCGCCCGCCACTTACACATTTTTCATTTATGTCGTGGTTTTATCTGATTCTCGCCGGGTTGCTGGAAGTGGCCTGGACCATTGGTCTTAAGCTTTCGCAAGGTTTCACCCGCCCGCTGGCCAGCATTGTCACAGTCGCGCTAATGATCGCCAGTTTCACGCTCCTTTCCTTCGCCATGCGGGTGCTACCGCTCGGCACGGCCTACGCCGTCTGGACCGGCATCGGCGCCGTCGGAGCCGCCCTGGCCGGAATGATTCTGTTTGACGAGCCGCGCACCGCGACGCGTCTCTTTTGCGTGGCGCTGATTGTGGCGGGAATTGCCGGTCTGAAATTCACAACCGCGCGCGGCTGAAAACTTTGTCGCGGAGGCGGTGTCGTGTTCTCCTTGCGTCCCGCCGGGACGCCTCGTAAAGTCGCCCGCCAAGCCCGGGAAGAGCCAGGCTGAAGCTTCACCCCGATCCAACTTGGTTATGAGTCGCGAGAATTTGCTCATCGTCGCGGATAGTGAGCGCGACGCCGACATGCTGTACGCCGTGGGCATGTTCGTGCCGGACCCGTTCATCTACCTGCGCG
>CAZMLP010000913.1:0-3316 GCA_964566745.1 uncultured Verrucomicrobiota bacterium
GGCGTTCCCAAGCGCGACCGTCGTTGCCGGGATTGGCGTAAATGCCGGTGGTCCGGTCGAAAAGATTCTTCAAATCGGTGACGATGGAGAAAGAGGGGATGGTCTTGAGATCGTTGCGAATGGTGTTCGTGTAGGCCGCGCTGTTCACCACGTCAGGGTCCATCCCGTAATCAGTGGTGTTGGGACTCCAGGAAGTTGGCCAGCCCGCCGGGGCCTTGCCGTTGGACGATTGATGAATCACATCGTCCAGGAAAACGTAGGTTTCCGTGTCCACATTGGAGGGCTGGAAACCGGTGGCAAAGGCGGCGGCGCGGATGGTGGTGGTTTGACCGATGTGCAGCGGTCCCGTGCAGGCAATGCCGTTGGTTAGGGACGGGACTGACCCGTTTGTCGTGTAGTAGATGGTGGCGTTGGTGGTGGCGCAACTGATAATGAGATCGAACGCCGTGTCGTAAAAGCCGCGATCCTGGCTGAATTTCGTGTCCGCCACAAAACCGGCTAAACCGGAGGTGGCATTGGCCTGGCCGGGGCTGGGCGCGGTAAAATAGGCGAGAGTGGACAAGCCAGTCGGGAGACCGTAGGAGACATCCACGACTTGTTTGGGGTAGGCCGGGAAATACTGGTGCGCGATGCTGCTTCCGTCCGGCAAAAACAGCCCGAGATACTCTCCCTCAACGGCCAGGCTGAAATTGGCGTGGAGCGGTTTGTCCGCGAGGGCGCGATTTTTACCCGAGGCGAACACGACCATGTATTGATTCGGCGCGATGGAGACGGCTGGAAATTTCCACTTGGCGGGCTGGGTGGGATCATCTGTGAGGGACCAGCCCTGAAGATTTACAGTGAGGGCGCTGGCATTGTGAATTTCAATCCAATCCGGGTAATCGCCATCCTCGTCGGCCAGGGTTTTAGTATTGCTGGCCATGAATTCGGAAATGACCACTTGGGCCTGGGTGAAGGACAAGGAAGCGAGCAAAGTCGCGCAGCAAACAAAATGCCAGAAAGCAGGGTTCATGTGGTTGTAACAAAAGCAAGGTACAAGCCAATGGCAGTGGTGACAAGGTGGCAAAACGCAATGACTGGGAAATTTCGTGTTTCGGAACAAGAAAAAACGATTCCGAAAATGAAACCAATCGCGGACGGAAAGCGTCTATACCACAAGGGGAATTTCGAACCTTGTATATGAATCTGAGATACTACTCTTTATCGATGAAGACGGAGGTGAGTTGCCGCCCGGTTTGGCTCAGATTTGAGGGGCTTTGAAGGCGGTTTAAGGTTGATTAAGCCATTCGCAAGAGCCGCATGCCGAGCGAAGTCGAAATGTGATTTACTCCCGCAGTTTGTTGGTTGGCAGTATCTTGCGACGAGACTTACGGGCGGAAGGTGGCTCAAAAACGAATTAAATCTAGTGGCCCAATGGCTGAACTTCGGCGGGTGTTTCCGCTGCCGACCCAATTGGCTTCATCGGGTGCTTGCGAATGGATCGCAGCGCTTGGACGAGACCGAGCAGCATGAGCAAGGCGGCCACGAAAAACGACACGCCCGGCAGATGCCAGGGCGCGCTCTTACTGATGAAATAACCGAACAGCGAGGTGGACATCGGCGGGGCGACAATGCCAGCGATGCTGCTGATGCTATTGAGCGAGCCTTGCACCGCGCCTTGCTCGTTCACCTGCACGCTGTGGGAAATCATGCCTTGGATTGAGGGCATCGCGATTCCACCGAAGCAGCCGAGGACGAGGATCAGGTAAATCATCCAGCCCTCGGGGGCCAGCCCGTAGCCGATCATCGCCCCGGTGCCGATGAGCAAACCCAGCGTGATTGATTTTTTCTCTCCCAGCGCGGGAATGATCTTCCGCACCAGATAACCTTGCACAAACGCCGCCGTCACTCCCACCACCGCCAGTGAAAGGCCGGTCTGGCGAACGTTCCAGTGGTAGCGATAACCGGTGTACAGCACCCATATCGATTGCAACGAGAACTGGGCGACATTCACAAGGAAATAGGTTCCAGCCAGGCTCCACACGAGCGGATAACGTCGCAACGCCACGAGCGAGCCGATGAGGTTCGAGCGCGCCCAAGTGAAGGCCCGGCGATGCTCCATCGGCAAAGACTCCGGCAGCACAAACATGCCGTACAACCAGTTCAAGAGCGTCATTCCCGCGGCAACGAGAAACGGCAGGCGCAACCCAATGTCGCCCAAAATTCCGCCCAATGCCGGGCCGGCAATAAAACCTAGACCAAACGCCGCGCCAATGATGCCGAAGTTTTGCGAGCGCTTTTCCGGCGGACTGACGTCCGCGATATAAGCGCTGGCGGCGGTGATGTTTGCGCCGGTGATTCCCGCGATGGCGCGCCCCACAAAGAACCACCCGAGGCTTGGGGCGAACGCCAGAAACAAATAATCGAGCGCCGAGCCAAGCAGGGAGCCGAGGATAATAGGCCTGCGCCCGAAATGGTCTGAAAGGCTGCCCAGAATTGGAGAGCAGACCAGTTGCATCACGGAATAGAGCGCGACCAGCAGCCCAAAGACGTGCGAGGCTGCCTCGACATTGCCCCCCTCGAACTGCTCGATTAGTTTGGGCAGGATAGGAATGATCAGCCCGATTCCCAGAATATCCAGGAAGAGCGTGACAAAAATGAATCCAATGGCCGGTTTGCGCGGTCGTGACACAGTTTTGGTAATCAACGGGGACAACGCGCGTGAATTCAAGTCCCGAACGCCGCGACGCGCGAATTTCACCCGGCGAGCTTGGACGCGCGCGAGGCTGAGCGGATTCGCTTGCCGTCACGATTTGTTTTGTTGACCTACGGGCGGGCGAACCGGTAGAGGACACAACCATCTTTTTATGAAGAGCTACCGTCTCAACCGCCTGTTCAACGCCAAGTCCAACCGCTGCTTTGACGTCGCGGTCGATCACGGTTTCTTCAACGAGCGCGGTTTTCTCCAGGGCATCGAAAACTTGGAGGCCAGCGTTAAAACCCTCGTGGCCGCGGCGCCCGACGCCATCCAACTCACAGTTGGCCAGGCGCATTATCTCCAATCCATTCCCGGCCGGAACAAGCCATCGCTGGTGTTGCGAACGGATGTCGCGAACGTGTATGGCACGCAACTGCCGCGCACGCTGTTCAGCCGGATGATCGAGCAACCGGTGGAGCAGGGGTTGCGGCTGGACGCGAGTTGCGTGGTGGTGAACTTGTTCCGCATTCCCGAGCAACCCGAGGTCACCGACCAGTGCATCCAGAATATCTTGCGGATCAAGCCGGAGTGCGACCGCTACGGCATGCCGCTGATGATCGAGCCGCTGGTGTTCCAGGC
>CAZMLP010000914.1:0-2187 GCA_964566745.1 uncultured Verrucomicrobiota bacterium
CGCTGCGCTTGGTCATGAAATCATCGGTTTACAACAGGATGGCATCGCCGGCTTGGCATTTGGCAGTCGCATCCGCCGCGCTGCTAATCATGGGTTGCTCCAAGAAAGAGGCGGCGGCCCCGCCTCCACCGCCAGTCGCTGCCGCTCCCGCCGCGGAGCAGCCGCCGGCCGCGGACGGAACGGCTCGCAGCGTCGCCTTGTCCGAGGTGCAAAGCGCTTTGGACAAGAAGGACTACGACACGGCTGTCGCTGGATTGATTCAAGGCAAGTACCGTCCCATGTCAGCGGCGTAAAATCGGGAATACGACCGGCAATTTCTCGAGGCCAATCAAAAGCTTTTGGACGCCTCCGCCTCCGATCCACGGGCCGCCGCCGCCTATCAAGAAATGGGCCGGGCGATGATGGGCCGGTAAGCAACTCCACAATTCCTCAATTCATCCGAGGCCGGGAATCGCTTGTCGATTTCCGGCCTTTGATTTCCCATGAATCACTTGTCTCCGCCGCCTTTGGAGGAAGAGGCGGGCTTCATGAACCGGTGCACGCCGAAGTAGTAAATCACGCCCAGCACCGCCGCCACGCCCAGCACCCAAAAAGTGATCCGGTGCAATTCACCTTTCATTAACTTCTCATCCTGGCCTGCCGCAATGCCCACCCAGCACAGCACCCCGCACCAGATTGCCGAGCCGACAATGGTGTAAAGCGAGTAGAGTTTGAAATCCATCCGGACGATCCCCGCCGGAATGCCAATCAAATGCCGCACCACCGGCAACAATCGGGAAATAAAGACGCCGGCAGAGCCAAAGCGCCTGGCCCAATGCTCCGCCTGTTCCACTTTTTGGGGCGGAACAAAGATGTAGCGGCCATAACGCAGAACCAGCGGTCGTCCCGCCCAGCGGGAGAGCCAATACATGGCGCTGGCGCCGGCCCACGAGCCAATCGCCCCGGCGATCACCACTCCAACGACACTCATCTTGCCCTGCGTGTGCGCAAGATGCGCGGCGGGGGGAATGACCAGCTCGCTCGGCAACGGCAGAATCGAGCTTTCGATGGCCATGAGCAGAACGACGAGGGCATAACCGCCCGTGTCGAGCGCGCCGAGATACCAGTCGATCAAGGATTTGAACCACGCGGAAAGCATGCGCGGAGTAGTTAGCGGGAATTGCAACGGATACGCAAGGAATCGGGGAATAAAACACCTTGTGGACCGCTCACATTCCACTTGTTGCCCGCGTGAGGGACGTTAGTTTCTCCCGTGCGTCAGCCGCCACTCGCGGTCCGTTATGCATCGCATCCTGCACGTTGATGGCGACAGTTTTTTCGCCAGTTGCGAGATCGCGCTCCACCCGGAGTGGGAGGGTCAACCGCTTTGGGTGGGCGGCGGACGGCACGGGAACGGTATCGTCATCGCCGCGAACCGCCTCGCGAAAAAGTTCGGGGTCATCACCGGCATGGGATGTCGCGAGGCGAAAAAGCGCTGCCCGCAGGGGATTCTTGCGCCGCCGAATTACGAGTGCTACAGGGATCTCTCGCAAAAGATGTTCCGCATCCTTGAGGAATACTCCCCCACGCTGGTTCCCATTTCGATCGACGAGGGCTTCCTCGATTTGACGACGATGGATTCCCATGTCTGGCGGCAAACCACCCCCGCTGGCTACGTGAACGGCATCCGCGACCGCGTGCGCCAGGAGATTCGCCTGCCGGTGTCGGCCGGCCTGGCCAGTTCCTCGCGGCTCGCGAAACTCGCCACGGACGCCGCCAAGCCGGGGTTCCTCGAAGTGCCGGCGGGGCAGGAGAAGGATTTCTTGCGGGACCGCCCGGTGCGCGAGCTTTCGGGCATCGCGTCGCGGCGGGAACGGGCGCTGGCCTCGCTGGGAGCAAGAACCTTTGGCGACGTCGCCCGGCTCCCATCGCCGTTGCTGAGGCAAAAGTTCGGCGTGTGGGGCCACCAACTCTGGTTGTTCGCGAACGGGCGCTGGAATGAGCCTCTGCTCCTGGAGGTGAAGGATCGCTCGACGATTTCGAGCAACACCACTCTGCCCTGCGACGAGTCTGATTACGAGGCCGCGTTGACGTTTGCCTTGAGCGAGGCGACGCGTTTGGTGGGCCAGTTGCGTCGCGAGCAATTGCAGGCGCGGGAAATGTCGCTGACGATCCGCTTCAACGATTTCACCGAGGCGGGCAACAGCC
>CAZMLP010000915.1:0-5247 GCA_964566745.1 uncultured Verrucomicrobiota bacterium
CTCGCCCACTTCAGCCAAGGTCACCTGCTCCGCCGGCGCGGCCTCCGGCTCGGCGGTGACCAGCGCCTCGGGCTTCTGCACCGGGATGCGCCGCAACTCGTCCGCCGAGGGCAAGCCGTCCAGATTCTTCAGGCCAAAATATTCCAAAAATTGCTCCGTGGTTCCGTAGGTGACCGGGCGGCCCACCACCTCCGCGCGGCCCACCGCGTGGATCAATTCCCGCTCGACCAGTGTTTGCACCACGCCATCCACCGAGACGCCGCGAATCTGCTCGATCTCCGCGCGGGTAACCGGCTGGCGATAGGCGACGATGGCAAGTGTCTCCAACGAGGGCTGCGAGAGCCGGGCCGGGCGATTTTTCACCCCGACGAACGCCTTGAGCCACGGGGCGAATTCGGGCTGGGTGACATATTGCCAGGAACCCGCCACGCAAACGAGGCGGTAGCTCCGTTGCAAGGCCGCTGTCTCCGTCGCAAGGATTTCCAGCGCCGCCTCGATGTCCGCCGGCTTGGTCTTCTTCAACGCCTTGGCCACCTCGTCCTCGGACTGGTCGGCGGCGGTGTTGAGCACGTCCCGGAGTTCCGCCGGACTAAGCGGTTTCTGCGATGAAAACAAAAGGGATTCGAGAATGGACTTCAGTTCCATGAAATTAGTGGGCTGGCGGGTCGGCCGGAGGCGGCGGAGCGGCAGCCGGTGTTGTTGCCGCGCCCGTTTCGGTGGCGGGAGTATCAGCGGCTTTTTCTTCCGTGCCGGAGGTCGCGGGTGCCTCCTCCGGCGGGCGAAGCGTGAGGGAAATCTCCCCAAACGTGTCCGGCTGGGACACGATCAACTGCTTCATGCGGGTCAGTTCGAGCACCGCCAGAAAAGTGGCCACGACCTCGATGCGGCTGGCGGCGCTTTCAAACAGCTCCGTAAAGCGAACGAGCGGCCTGGATGCGAAGATCTGGCGGATCATCTCGATTTTCTCGCTGACCGACCATTTGTCCTCGAAAATATCGCGTGTGGTGTCGCGGGCTTGAAAGCGCTTGAGGATGGAGCTGACGGCCGAGACCAAATCGAAGACAGAGACGTCCGGCTTGACGGGTTTCGCGTCGGTTTCAAACTCCAGCCGCCCGGGCAGGCGCGGATAGATGTTTTCCTGTTCCCCCTCGCGGACCTGAAGCTGGCCCGCGGCGTCCTTGAATTTTTTGTATTCGACGAGCTGGCGGATCAGTTCCCACCGGGGATCCTCCTCGTCGTCTTCCGCCTCGGTTTGCACCTGCTGCTCTTTGGGCAGCAACTCCCGGCTTTTGATATACATCAGCGTCGAGGCCATCACGAGGAACTCGCCCGCCACCTCGAGGTCCAGTTGCCGCATCACCTCGATGTACTCCACAAACTGCGTGGCGATTTTGGTCAAGTTGACCTCGTAAATGTCCACCTCCTCCTTCCTTACCAGGTAAAGAAGCAGGTCGAGCGGTCCTTCAAAGACCTCAAACTGGACTTTGTATTCGGCCATGAGCGCGCCGCCGGTGCCGGGGACGCGGGGCCATCCTAGGCGCGAATTCGCCGTTTTGGCAACGCCCGTGTGGATGGTTGAAAACAGAAGGTTTTAACCGGAGGCAACGGGGGAAACCGAGGAGGCAGCCTGGTTTTTGCCCTTTGTCCTCTCTGTTTCCCCCTGTTCAAAAATTCCCGTGATTTCTGCTCTTGCACTTTGGGGGGCGAACTTTGAACCTGCGCGCGCCGATGTCACAGATGCTCAAATCCTCCGGCGCGATGGGCCTCGCCACCATGACCAGCCGCGTGCTGGGACTGGCGCGGGAGATGGTTTACTCGCGCTTCATGGGCAACACCTGGGTGGCGAGCGCGTTCATCCTCGCCTATCAATTGCCCAATCTGATGCGACGATTGCTCGGCGAGGGCGCGCTCACCGCCGCTTTCATTCCCATTTTCAAGGAGCGGGAGCGCAACGCGGGCGAAAAGGAGATGTGGCACGCGGCCAATGCGGTGATCTCAGCCCTCATCACCATCACGGCGGTCATCGTGGTGATCGCGGTGGTTGCCATCTCGGTCATTTTAAAATACCGGGTATTAAGCGAGAAAACCCGGCTGATGTTGGAACTGATGAGGGTGATGTCGCCCTACGTGTTGCTGGTTTGCGTGGCGGCGGTGTTGATTGGCATTGCAAACGCGCGCGGGCATTTCTTCATTCCGGCGCTGGGCGCGGCGATGCTCAACGTGGTGATGATTGGCTCGGTCTTTCTTCTTGCCCCGCAGTTTGGGGCGACGCCAGAGACGCAAATATTTGGATTGGCGTTTGGCGTTTTGATTGCGGGTGTGGCCCAGGCGGTTTTTCAATGGCCGATTTTGCGCAAGGAGGGTTATAGCTTTCAATGGGTCGCGCCTTGGGAGGATGCAACGGTGCGCGAGGTGATCCGGCGGATGTTGCCGGGCATCGTCGGGGTGGCGGCCTATCAATTGAACGTGGTCCTTACCCAGAGCTTCGCGTTTTGGTATGGCGACAGCATCGTGGCCTCTTTCAGCTACGCGGTGCGGTTCATGGAATTGCCGCAAGGAGTGTTTGGCATTTCGCTGGCCACTTACCTTTTGCCCACCCTGTCCGGCCTGGCGGCGGAAAAGAAGTATGGCGAGTTCCGCTCCAACCTCCTGCAGGGGCTGTCCTACCTAATGTATCTAAATCTGCTGGCGTCAGCCTTGTTGTTCACGCTGGCGGAGCCAATTATCCGGCTGGTCTTCGAAGGGCGTAAATTCGACGCGCTGGCCACCCAGGAGGTCGGGCAGACCCTGGCCTGCATGGCGCCAGGCCTGATCGCCTTTTCGAGTGTGAACATCCTGGCGCGCGCCTTCTTCGCGCTCGGCGACACCCAAACCCCGATGCGCATCAGCGCCGTTTGCCTCGGCTTGAACGTGGTGTTTTCATTCTGGCTGATTGGCACTTTCGGCGCGCCTGGAGTGGCGGTCGCCAACACGCTTAGCTCGGTGTTCAATGTCGGGCTGCTGATGTACGCCCTGCGCCGCAAAATGCCGAAGCTGGATTTCAGTGTTTTGAGCGGGCTGTTGTTCAATTTGTTCACCTGCGCGGTTTTTGCCGGGTTGCTGGCGTGGGCTTTGCGCGAGGCATGGGCCAGGTTTGTCGGCCACGCGGGCCTTGCCGCCCGCCTCGGGGAGGTGTTCATCCCCATGACCCTCGCCACGCTGACGTATTGGGTCGCCACCTTGTGGCTAAAAATTCCGGCGGCGACCGACATGCTCAACTTGGTGAGGCACCGGTTTGTGAAGAAACCGAAATCCTGACCGCTATTTCGCCGCCGCGGCCCTGGTCATCTCGGCCACCAACTCCTCCGGCTTCCATTCATTCCCAACCAGAATTTTCTGTATCTTCCCGGTCGCGTCCACCACCACCGTGCGCAAGTTGTGGTCGAAGCTCACGCCGTTCGCGGCGCGGGCGAAGAAAAGCCCGAACTGCTCGGTGATCGCGTCAATGTCGATCAACGCGCCCGTCGCGAAATTCCAACGCGCCGGCTCAAACTGATACTTTGAGGAGTAGGTTTTCAACGTCTCGGGTGTGTCGTATGTTGGATCAAACGAGATCGAGAGCAACGCCCAATTTGTAAAACTCGCGCCCGGCTTGGCCAGTTGGCGGTAAGCCTCGCCAAAATTATCGGTCATGCGCGGGCAGAAATTGGGAAACGGGCAACGCGTGAAAATAAACGTGAAGGCCAGCGCCTGGCCGCGAAACTGGCCAAGGCTCACCGCCTGGCCGAGCTGGTTCGTGAAATGGTAGTCGGCCATCAAATCCCCCTCTTTCAACCGCTCCACGTCCCGCACCTGGCGAAAATTCAGGCCGCCGCGGGAAGGCAATTCCGCCACCGTCGCATGTCCCACTTTCTTGACCTGATCGATCCAACCCTCCTTTTCAGTGGCCAAGATGCGGAAGGTCACGCGGTCTCCCACGGCCAGCCCCGCCAGTTCGTTGGTCTCTTTCACCTCAAAGGGCATGGTCATCGCCGCCATGTAGTTCGTGACCTCCTCGTGTTTGATCACCACGGTTTTGCCCTCGGTCTTGAGTTCTTTGATCTCCCCGCGCGCCGGGAAAATTTGAATGTTCGTTTTGGCGGCGCCGGGGGGCGCCGGCGTTGCCGGTTTGGCGTTGGTGACGGCGGCCGGCTCCTCCTTCCGGCAGGCAATTGCCGTTAGCAGGACTGTCAATAATGCCAGGAGCGGTCCGAAAAAAACACGTTGCACCATACGTTCACGACTCGTTTGTATCCCGGATTCTCGCTCATTCATCCGGCTTGGCAAGGTTTTGACACACCCGCGCCAGCCCGTATTCTCCGGCCATGCGTGTTGTGCAAGTGCCTTTGGCCGGGCGGAGTTACGCCATTCTTATCGCGGGCGGTCTGCTAAAGCGACTCGGCATCGAGTGCCGTCGCCTCGAACTGGGGCGTCGTTGCGCGGTCATTTCGGACCGCAACGTCGCCCCGCGTTACGAGGCCGCCGCGCTCGCCTCGCTCAAGGCCGCCGGGTTCGAGCCGGTTTCGATCATCCTGCCCGCGGGCGAGACCGCCAAGAGCCTTGCCTGCGTCCAGCGCTGCTACGACCAACTCGCCGCGCACCGGCTGGAGCGCAAGTCGTTCATCGTCGCGCTCGGCGGCGGGGTCGTTGGCGATCTCGCCGGGTTTGTTGCCGCCACTTACTTGAGAGGCATTCCCTTCGTCCAGGTTCCCACCACCTTGCTCGCGCAGGTCGATAGCTCGGTGGGCGGGAAAGTGGGGGTGAATCTCAAAGCCGGGAAAAATCTCGTCGGGGCCTTTCATCAGCCCCGCCTGGTGCTTTGTGATTTGGAGACGCTCGCCACTCTTCCCGAACGCGAGTTCCGCGCTGGCCTGGCCGAGGTGATAAAATATGGCATTATTTACGACGAGCCGTTTTTCGAGCGGTTGGAGCGCCAAATGCCCGCCCTCTTGAGGCGTAACACCAAAGTACTCGCGGAAGTCGTCGCGCGCTGCTGCGAGATCAAGGCCGAGGTGGTCGGCCAGGACGAGACTGAGACCGGTCTGCGGGCCATCCTCAATTTTGGCCATACTATCGGCCACGCGCTGGAGGCTATTTCCGGCTACGGCAAATATCTGCATGGCGAGGCGATTTCCATCGGACAAGTGGCGGCGGCCCGCCTTTCCGCCGCGCAACATGGTTATCCCGCCAGTGACGTGGACCGGGTTCGCGAATTGTTCGTGGCAGCAG
>CAZMLP010000916.1:0-2787 GCA_964566745.1 uncultured Verrucomicrobiota bacterium
CGGCACTATTGGTCACCGACGTGGTGTTGCAGACCTCGCTGCTCTTGCTCGCGGGCACGGACGAATTCCTCGCGCGCATTGATTATCCGGAGGTCGAGCCGAAGATTTACGAGCTGCAGGGAGTGGTTTCCCGCAAGAAACAGTTGCTGCCGTTCCTGACCCATGTGCTGGCCAATCTGGGCGCGTGAGCTTCACGCCCCGGCGGCAGCGTTGGGATCTGTCTCCCGCATGGCGGCCGGGTCGAGACCGGCGGACCGGCACCAGTCCTGGTAGGCAAACGGGGAAATCTCGGAGGGCTTGATCTCGCTGCGTCCGCCCCAAAACACATTGGTGTAGGCGACCGGAATGCCAATGGACGCCAGATGGGCGTCAATCGCGGCTTTGTGGGCGAGGACCATCTCCTTGTCGGTGCCGTGCGCGACGCCCATGATGTTCACGTCGTGGAATTCCGGCCCGCCCTCGCGCCAATAGGCATGGGTCATGATGTGATGCCGGCCCACCTCGCGCCCGGCCTCGATCTCCCGTCCCGCTGGCACCGCCCAGTGGAACAAGGCGTTAAACTTGGTGACCCGCTCCCCTGTGGAGAGCGGCTTGACATGCTCGAGAAATGTGGAAAACCGCCCGATGATCTTCCGCCGGTCCAAGTCCTCCGCGACCTCGAAGAATGCCGGGAGTGGCAACCCGGCCTCCTGCGCGCGGGGTTTCCAGAGATCCGGTTGCAACTCCTCCGGCGCAAATTCCCGCTTCAAGGCGACCAGGACGCGCCATTCAAGCTCGTTCAGAGTCGCGATGGCCACCTCCACCGCCTCGGCGGGGCCATCCGCTTTGCTGCCGGGTTCCATCCCCTTGCGGCGGACGTGGCCCACTCCGAGGGCAAACAGACGCTTGGCGGGCATCAACCGGAAATGAGTGGCCCCGATCTTGCCCGCGAGGAACTGGCAATGCTTCTTTAACGAGTATCCCTGCGGAACTTTGAGCGTGGTCCACAAACGGTAGTTTGAACCAGTGGAGACCGTGTCGGTCGAACGAATGACCACATGACCCGAGAACGGATCTTGCTCAAAAAGCCAGGCGAAGGCGGCATCCAGCTTCTCGACGGGCACTTGCCAGGCCACGAGCGAGCCTTGGGCAAGATTGGTGGCCAGCAACGTTTGACGCACGCGGCGGATGGTTCCCGCGCGCAGCATGGCCTGGATTCGCTCAATGACGAGCGGCAGGTCCAAGCCGGTCTGGCGGGCAATTTCGCCCAGGGGATCTCGTTGAAAACCCTGCAACTTGTCCTCGGACACGGCCAGGACGCGGGCATTAATGGAATCGGCGATCTCGACTGGAACACTGGAAACACTCATGAAACCAAGATTCGTTATTTGTCTGCCAGCAAGGTTGGAACACCCCCGGCGCTTTGGCCAACAATTTTTCCCAACCAAAATTGGCAAAATTTTATCATGGGACGGAACCGTGCTTTTCGCCTGGGAGAATGCTTGTCACTCCTTTGTCACCCGCCGCGCGAGGCCCGGCGGCTTCGCCCCGGCAAGATAACCTTGCCAATCACGCGTCCCTTGCCTCAACTTTTGCCACCCGATTATGCGAGATCACGAAAGCCCGCGGCCACCCTTTGTGCAGTCCACCTTGCCTTGGGTGGCTGGCCTCGGGGCGTTGGCGCTTTATTTGTTCACGCTCAATCATTGGATCACGCTCTCCAGCTTGTCCACCGTCGCCAAAGTGACGGGCTGGGATTGGACTCCCGAGGCCGGCCTGCCGGTCACCTACCTTGTCCACTATCCGATGCGCTTGCTGCCGGTGGCCTCGCGGCCGCTGGCCATGAACATTCTGACGGCGATCTTCGCGGGCCTCTCCCTCGTCCTCCTGGCACGATCGGTCGCCTTGCTTCCCCATGACCGCACGCGCGACCAGCGCCAGCGGGAGCGCAGTGATTATTCCCTCCTTTCCCATCGGCTGGCCTGGGTGCCGCCCGTTTTCGCCGTCCTGATTTGCGCGCTGGAACTGACCTTTTGGGAGCACTCCACCGCTGCCACCGGGGAAATGCTGGACCTGCTGATGTTCGCCTATTGCGTGCGCTGCCTGCTGGAGTACCGCATTGATCCCCGCGAGAGCTGGCTGCTCCGGATGGCGCTGGTGGGCGGCATCGCCATGACCAACAACATCGCGATGATCGGTTTCGCGCCGCTCTTCCTGATCGCGACCATCTGGATCATGGGAACGGCTTTTTTCAGGTTGGGCCTGCTGTTGCGGTTGACCGGCTGCGTCGGGGCCGGATGGCTGTTTTATTTGTTGATGCCGGCATTGCTCGTGCATGGGCAAACCACCGGATTTGGGTTTTGGGAGCTGTTGCGCATCGAGGTCGGCAGCCAGAAAAACATTATCCTGCTTTTTTCCAAGGGCCGTCTGCTGATCCTTGGGCTTACCTCCATCCTCCCCGTCATGGTCATGGGCGTTCGCTGGCCCTCGACGTTCGGGGACACGAGCGCGGCCGGGGCCATCCTCACCAATTTCATGTTCCGGCTCATCCACGCGATGTTTTTGGTGGCCTGCGTGTGGGTGGCGTTTGACACCGCGTTCAGCCCGCGCAACCTGGGCTTTGGTTATGCCTTTCTGCCATTTTACTACTTGGGCGCCCTGGCCATCGGTTATTTTTGCGGCTATCACTTGCTGGTTTATTCGGATCCACCTGGCAAATCGCGCCACCGGACGACCGCCGGGGACCGGCTGCTGAACCGGGTGGTCACCGCCTTGGTTTGCATTGGCTGCGTCGCGGCGCCCGCCGCG
>CAZMLP010000917.1:0-5750 GCA_964566745.1 uncultured Verrucomicrobiota bacterium
AGGACGGGCGGGCGCGGCGGCGAACGTGGCGTTCAATCCCTGCCACGGAGCCATCAAACCAAGGCAATTCGGGCCCAAGACGCGCATGCGACCAGCCCGTGCACCGGCCAGCACCTCCCGCTCCAGCTCTGCCCCGCGCTCCCCGGTCTCGCGAAAGCCGGCCGAGACAATCACCGCGCACCGGACCCCCGCCGCGACGCACTCCCGGATGATGCCGGGCACCGTGACCGCGGGGGTCACGATAACCGCCAAATCCACCGTTGCCCGGACGGCCGCAATGTTGGGAAAAGCGGCGCGACCGAGAACGGTGGGATGCTTTGGATTCACCGGAAACACGGTTCCGCCGAACGGCAGAAGATTTGTCATGACCGCGCGTCCCACCGACCCGGGGTGGTCCGTGGCGCCAATCACCGCAACTGAGCGAGGCGAGAAGAACGCGTTCAACGGATTCCCGGCGGGAGCGGAAGATGGCGCGAGGGATTTCAAAATGCGTTAAACAGTGGCGGTCGTTTTCATTGGGCAACGAGCCCATCGCAAACGTCCCGGTTCATAAAGCCTTCGCTTTTTTCTCCTCCTCCAAAATTGCCATCGTGGTTTTTAGCACGGTGTCAGGGTTTAACGATATGCTGTCAATGCCTTGCCCGACGAGAAACTGCGCAAAGTCCGGATAATCGCTGGGTGCCTGGCCGCAGATGCCGATTTTGCGCTTCTTTGCGCGGCAGACCGCGATCACCTCGGCAATCATCTTTTTCACAGCCGCGTTGCGCTCGTCAAAAATGGGCGCGACGATGGCACTGTCGCGATCCACACCCAGAATGAGTTGGGTCAGGTCGTTCGAGCCAATGCTAAAGCCGTCGAAAATCTCGGCAAACTCCCCGGCCAGGATGACGTTGCTCGGGATTTCGCACATGACATAGATCTCCAGCCCTTCCACGCCCCGTTTGAGGCCGTGCTTTTCCATCTCGGCCTGGACTTGGCGCCCCTCCATCACCGTGCGGCAGAAAGGAATCATGACTTTCAAATTGGTGAGGCCCATGACGGCCCGGACCTTTCGCACCGCGCGGCATTCCAGGGCGAAGCCGGCTTGGTAGCGCGGATTATAGTACCGGCTCGCGCCGCGAAAACCGATCATCGGGTTTTCCTCGACCGGCTCATGCTCTTTGCCGCCAATCAGATTGGCATACTCGTTGGTTTTGAAGTCGCTTAACCGCAAGATGACATCCTTGGGATAAAACGCGGCGGCAATCATCGCGATTCCCTGGGCCAGCTTGTCCACGAAGAACTGCGGCTTGTCGGCATATCCGGCGGTAAGATCGTCAATTTGCCGCTTGACCGGCCCGCTCCCCATCTTCTCGTGGCCCAGCAGAGCAAGGGGATGGATCTTGATCGAGTTGGCGATGATGAACTCCTCGCGCGCCAGTCCCACCCCGTCGTTGGGAATCATGGAAAGCCCGAAGGCCTCCTCGGGGTTGGCGACGTTCATCATCACCTTTGTCCGGGGACGTTCAAAGTCACCCACCGCCGCGCGTTTCACCTCGAAATCGAGCCGCCCCTCATAGACGAATCCCGTGTCGCCCTCGGCGCAAGAGACAGTGACGACCTGGCCATCTTTCAATGTCTCCGTCCCGTGCACGGTCCCGACAATAGCCGGCACTCCCAATTCGCGACTCACGATGGCCGCGTGACAGGTCCGCCCTCCCCGATTGGTGATAATCGCGGCGGCCTTTTTCATGATCGGCTCCCAATCCGGGTCGGTCTTGTCCGTGACCAGGATTTCCCCCTCTTTGAACTGGTCGAGGAATTGCGCGTTTTGAATGACATGGACCGGGCCGGCGGCAATCTTTTCGCCAATGCTTCGCCCGGTAAGAATCACCGGGCCGCGCGCCCGGAGCTTGCAGGTCTCCACTTCATGAATCTCTCTCCGCGACTGCACGGTTTCGGGGCGCGCCTGCAGGATAAACAACTCGCCCGTGAGCCCGTCCTTGGCCCATTCAATGTCCATGGGCGTCCATTGTCCTTTCTTGGCCGAGTAGTGGTCCTCAATGACGCAGGCCCAACGGGCGAGTTGGAGGATTTCCTCGTCGGAAATGGCAAATTGGGCGCGCTCCGGGGGCGGCACAGGAACATTCTTCACCATCTTCCCGCCACCAAGATCGTACACGAGCTTGAATTCCTTGGTGCCGGCCAGCTTTTGCAAAATGGGCTTGAACCCCTTCCACAACGTGGGCTTGAAGACGGTGAACTCGTCAGGATTCACCGCTCCTTGCACGACGTTCTCCCCGAGACCGTACGCGGCATTGATCAAGACGGCGTCGCGAAAGCCCGTCTCGGTGTCGATGGTGAACATGACTCCCGAGGCGGCAAGGTCGGCCCGGACCATTCGTTGGACACCGATGGACAAAGCCACCTTGAAATGGTCGAAACCCTTGTCCACCCGGTAACTGATGGCCCGGTCCGTGAAGAGCGAGGCGAAGCAGCGTTTGCAAGCGTCCAGCAGGGCTTGATGGCCTTGCACGTTAAGATAAGTCTCCTGCTGCCCGGCAAAGCTCGCGTCCGGCAGGTCCTCCGCGGTCGCGCTGCTGCGGACCGCCACATCGAGGGAATGGCCGTCCTCGCCTTTGAGCTCGTCGTACGCGGTGATGATCTCGGCCCGCAAATCGGCTGGCAGATCCGCTGCCAATATGGCCTGGCGCGTCTGGCTGCCGCGCCGTCGCAAGTCCTCGATGTCACCGGTGTTCAATCCCTCCAGCAATTGGCGGAGTTTCCCGTCGAGCCGGGCGGTCTGAAGAAAGTGGCGATAGGCGCCCGCGGTGATGGCAAATCCGTCCGGAACACTGATTCCTTTCGGCGTCAACTCGCGGCACATCTCGCCCAGCGAGGCATTTTTGCCGCCGACCAGCGGGATGTCCTCGATTCCGAGGTCGGCGAACCATTTGATAAAACAGGCTGGGGAAACGCCCGGATTTGCATTGCGATTGGCGGTAATCGGGCTCGATGGTCCCGCGGCCCGCGGTTGGTTGACGGTTTCCATAAGGATTCTCCAACGGGTGGTTTCCGGTCAAAGCCGTCTTGCACGGCCATCCGGTTTGGACGTTATTTCAAAGCGGCGACCAGCTTGCCCCGAACCAGTTTGTGGCATTCCACGCAACTCATGGTCATCTTCATGTACGCCAGCGTCGCCCCATCCAGATTCTTTTTGCGCGCCGCCTGGGCCAGATCATTGGCGTTGCGGCGAAAGTCCAGGCTGAGCCGGTCGTATTCTGGATTATCCAACACGCGCCACGCCGCCTCCTGGCTCATGGCGCCCAATTTTTCCGCCTTCGCGGCGACGAGCGGAAGGTCCTCCAAGGCCAGGCCCTCCAGAACCTTTTGTGACGCGGTCAATTTTTCACGCATGAGGGCTCGTGTTGCCGGACCGCGCGTCTGCGCGGTTAAAGCGGTTAACAGCGCCAGCCCGGCGATGATCCAAAAGCCTCTAATTTTCATGGGGCGTGTTCCGGCTCCGGGTGGCTCAACCCTCCAACAAGGATTGCAAATGGGCGTCGAGCAAACGTTTGCGCGTGGCCTGGAGCCGTCGAATCGCCACTTGCGAAACCCGCTTCATCAGCTCAAATCCGAAGTCATGGTTTTTTTCCGCCTCGACCAGCAGATGCGCGCCGCTCAGGACCAACACGGTGGTTGGCTCGATTGCTCGCGCGGTGAATTGCCAGGAGAATGGGGGGAACAGCCAGGACCAGCCCAGCACCTCCCCGATGCCAAGTTCTTGAATCAGCACATTGCCATCCGCGGGCTCGTGCGCTTCCAGCGCCACCCGTCCACTTTCAATCAAGAAGAAGCTGTCGGCCGGTTCTCCCGCGCGGATCAGGGTCTCCCCCGGCTGGTAGGCCGCTTCTCTCACACAATCGGCCGCCAGGGCCATATGCTCGGGCTTCATGCCGTTGAAAAACGGATGTCTCGTGATTTTTCCCGTCAAGTTGCTCATAATTTTCCCTTTCCTGGACATGGCTGGCCGCGGTCCGTTTATCGGACCTGATTGTTGCCCGCCATGCTTTCATGATTTGTAATCTGCTTCCGGGGTCATCTCCCCGCTCCCCGCGAATTGCCAAGCCCGCGCCATTTTTTGGGAATCAAAAGTCAACGGGAGGTGGATGCGAGTGTCGGGCGGAAACGGATCGCAATTAAGGCGGGGGTTTCGCCAACAAAGCGGAAGCGCGGGATGGGGTTTCCCGTCCAATAGTCCCGTGTGAGATCTCCACCGTCTAGCGACGCGGCAAGTTCCTGGGACGGAACGGGGCCAGCGACAGAACTCGCCTGGCATCGGCTGACCCCGGAGAGCCTTTTTGCGTTGCTGGTCACAACTCCGGACGGACTTTCCGCCCGGGAAGCCGCCCGCCGGCTTTCCCTTGAGGGGCGAAACGAGTTGCGCGACACCAAACACGCCCGGCCTGCGCAAGTTCTCTTTCGTCAATTCAACAGCAGGCTGGTCTGGTTGCTCCTGGCCGCCAGCGTGGTGTCGGGAGCGCTGGGCGAGTGGCTCGACAGCGCGGCCATCACGTTGATCTTGCTGCTGAACGGGCTCGTCGGATTTTATCAGGAATGGAACGCGGAGAAATCCATCGCCGCGTTGAAAAAGATGACCGCGCCGGGCGCCCGAGTGAGGCGGGGCGGGGTTGTGACGACACTTCCGGCGGCCGAGGTCGTGCGGGGTGACATTCTGGAACTGGAGGCTGGCGCCGTGGTTCCCGCGGATGCCCGGTTGATCGAGGCCGTTTCGTTGCAATGCGCCGAGGCGCCGTTGACTGGCGAATCGCTGCCAGTTTCAAAACACGCGGGCGTTCCGGGCGACGCCCCGTTGGCGGAGCGCGTGAACATGGTGTTCATGGGCACTCATGTCGCCACCGGGTGGGGAAGAGCCGTGGTGGTCGCGACCGGAATGGAGACCGAAATCGGCCGGATCGGCGCGCTGATCGAAGGGGAAAAGGAGGAGGAAACGCCGCTCCAGAAGAAACTGGCGGGGCTGGGCCGCGTCCTCACCCGAATTTCACTTGGAATCGTGGCCCTGCTCTTTCTGCTCGGCCTGGCGCGCGGGTTGCCCTGGCCGGAGATGCTCCTGACCTCGGTGAGTCTCTCCGTTGCCGCCGTCCCGGAGGGATTGCCCGTGGTCGTCACCATCGCCCTCGCGCTGGGTGTGACGCGCATGGCCCGGCGGGGAGTGTTGATGCGCCGGTTGCCAGCGGTGGAGACGCTCGGGTCCACCACTGTGATCTGCACCGACAAGACCGGCACGCTGACAACGGGCGAAATGACGGTCCGGGAACTGCATCTGGCGGGCCGGTCCTTCACCGTCACGGGCGAGGGATATGGCCTCGGCGGCGAGGTGCGCTTGGACGGCAAGCCGCCGAATACTCGCGACGCCGCCCTGCTCCTCGAGTTGGCGGATGTTCTGCTGGGCTGCAACGCCGCCGAGCTTGAGCTGAAAAATGGCCGTTGGGAAATCATTGGCGACCCGACCGAGGGCGCTCTTCTCGTCGCCGGACGAAAGGCGGGGGGCAACCGGGAGCAAGTGGAGCAACGGCTGCCAAAGCACCACGAGATTCCTTTCGATTCGGACCGCAAGCGGCGGACGGTTTTGCGACGCCTCCCGGATGGACATCTCCGGGCGTTTGTAAACGGCGCGCCGGACGTCCTGTTTTCCCATTGCACCCAAATCCTGGCGCCGGAGGGAATCCGTTTGATGACCGAACCCGACC
>CAZMLP010000918.1:0-1968 GCA_964566745.1 uncultured Verrucomicrobiota bacterium
AGGGCGAGGGGTTCAAGGTGGAGGTGTTGAATTACACCAAGTCCGGCAAGCGCTACTGGGTCGCCATCGAGGCGCAGCCGCTGTACGACCAGCAAGGCAAGCTGGCGCAGTTCATGGCCATTGAGAGTGACATCACGGACAACAAGGCGGCGGAATTCGAGCTGCGCCAAAGCGAGGCGCGCCTGTCCGAGACCCAGCGGGTCGCCAAGCTGGGCTGGTGGAACTGGGACCTTGCCAATGACACGCTCGAATGGAACTCGCAACTTTACGAGGTGTTCGATGTCCCGCCCGGCACACCGCTCACGATGGAGGTCTTTTGGAATTGCGTCCATCCGGAGGATGTCATCGAGACACGCAAGGAATTCGCGGCGATTGTCGGGGCTCCCCAGGGCAAGGGCGTGGTGGAGTACCGCATCGTGCGCCGCAATGGGACGATTCGTCACATTCACGCGCAATGCAGCGTGCTCCGCGACCCCGGCGGGCGGGCGATCCAAATGGCTGGTGTCGCGCAGGACATCAGCGAGCGCAAGCAGATCGAGATGGAGCTGCTTCGCGCGAAAGAGGTGGCCGAGGCCGCCAGCCGGGCCAAGAGCGAGTTTCTCGCCACGATGAGCCATGAAATCCGCACACCGTTGAACGGCGTGATCGGTTTCACCACCCTGCTGCTCGACACCGCGCTCGACCAGGAGCAACGCGACTTCACGGAGACCATTCGCAACTCCGGTGAAACGCTGCTGCTGCTGATCAACGACATCCTGGATTTCTCTAAGATCGAGGCGGGCAAGCTGCAAGTGGAGCAGATTCCCTTTGATCTGGAGGCGGTGGCGGGCGAAGTCGCCAGCCTGCTCTCGGCGCGGGCCGAGGAGAAGAAACTCGAGCTGGCCTTGCAATACAAGCCGGGCACCGCCCGGCACATTGTCGGCGATCCCACGCGCGTGCGGCAGGTGCTGCTCAATCTGGTGGGCAATGCCGTGAAATTCACGCGCCAGGGAACAGTGCTCATTCAGGCGGAACAACCGCTCGACGAACAAGGCCGCCCGACGGGTCGCGTCCGTTGCTCGGTCGTGGACAGCGGCATCGGCATTCCGAAAGAGAAGCAAGCCCAACTGTTCCAGAAGTTCACCCAGGTTGATTCCTCCACCACGCGCGAGTTTGGCGGCACGGGCCTCGGCCTTGCCATTTCCAAACGGCTGGTGGAACTGATGGGGGGGTCCATCGGCATGACCAGCGAGGTGGACAAAGGCTCGACGTTCTGGTTCGAGCTGCCCTTGCCGAAGGAGCAGCCCGTCTTGGCCCCTCCCCCGGTTGGCCCGGCGCCGGACTTGTCCGGATTACGTTATTTGATCGTGGACGACATCGAGGTGAACCGGCGCGTCCTGCACGAGCAGTTCAAGCACTGGAACTTGCAACATGACGTCGCCAGCTCCGCCATTCAGGCGCTTGAAATGTTGCGCGCTGCCGCCAAGGACAAGAAGCCGTATCATATCGCCATCCTTGACCACCTGATGCCGGAGATCGACGGGGAACTGCTTGGACAGATGATAAAGCGCGAGCCTTTGATCCATTCAACCATTCTCATCATGCTGACGTCGGGAAGCCATCGGGCAGAGGCGCCGCGTTTTCTCGCGGGCGGCTTTGCGGCGTTCCTGCAAAAGCCCATCACACGGCCAACGACATTGCTCGGCATCATGGCCAACGCCTGGCGCGACAAGCCGATGGATCCAGCGCACCTGCCCGCCCCGGCCATTGAGGAGCCGAAGCCGGTCGAGGAAAAGAAGGACGAGTCTTCGCGGGCCGATTTCCGGTATTTCGTCTTGCTGGCCGAGGACAATCCGATCAACCAGCGGCTCGCCATTAAATTGCTCGAATCGCTCAAATGCCGGGTGGACATGGCTGCTGACGGGCGCGAGGCGGTGAAGCTCGCCATGGCGGCCGATTACGACATCATCTTGATGGATTGCCAGATGC
>CAZMLP010000919.1:0-7851 GCA_964566745.1 uncultured Verrucomicrobiota bacterium
GGGGCCGCTAAATATTAAACGTCGTAGTACAGGTGGAACTCGTACGGATGCGGGCGCAGGCGGATGGCGTCATGCTCCTTGCGCTTGTGGCTGATCCACATCTCGATGAAGTCCTTCGTGAAGACATCGCCCTTGAGCAGGAACTCGTGGTCCTTCTCGAGGTAATCGAGGGCCTCGGCGAGGCTGCCAGGCACCTGGGGCACCTTGGCCAGTTCCTCCGGCGGGAGCTCGTACAGGTTCTTGTCCATCGGCTCACCCGGGTCGATCTTGTTGAGCACGCCGTCCAGACCGGCCATCAGCAACGCGGAATAGCAGATGTAAGGATTCGCGGCCGGATCCGGCGGGCGATACTCGATGCGCTTGGCCTTCGGGCTTTCGCTGAAGGTCGGAATGCGGATCGCGGCGGAGCGGTTACGGGCGCTGTAGGCCAGGTTCACCGGAGCCTCGTAGCCAGGCACCAAACGCTTGTAGGAGTTGGTGGTCGGATTGCAGAGGGCGCAGAGGGCCTTCGCGTGCTTCAGGATGCCGCCGATGTAGTGCAACGCCATCGGGCTGAGGCCCGCGTACTCGTTGCCGGCGAAGAGCGGCTTGCCCTTCTTCCACAAGGATTGGTGGGTGTGCATGCCGGAGCCGTTGTCACCAAAGAGCGGCTTGGGCATGAAGGTCACCGTCTTGCCGTGCTGGCGGGCCACGTTCTTGATGATGTACTTGTAAAGCATCATCGTGTCGGCGGTCTTGACCAGCGTGTCGAAGCGGAAGTCGATTTCCGCCTGGCCGGCGGTGGCAACCTCATGGTGCTGGCGCTCCACCTTGATGCCCAGCTTCTCCATCAGGAGCACCATCTCGGTGCGGATGTCCTGCTGGGTGTCAGCCGGGGCGACCGGGAAGTAACCCTCCTTGGGGCGGATCTTGTAGCCCAGGTTCGGCATCTCGTCGCGTCCGGTGTTCCACACAGCCTCCTCGGAGTCCACTGAGTAGAAGCATCCGTTCGACTTGTGGTCGAACTGGACGTTGTCGAAGATGAAGAACTCAGCCTCGGGACCGAACACGGCGGTGTCCGCAAGGCCGGTGGTGGCGAGATACTTCTCGGCCCGCTGCGAGATGCCGCGCGGGTCACGGTTGTAGGCTTCCTTCGTGCCGGTTTCCGCGATCGTGGTGGTCAGGGAGAGCGTCGGCTCCTTGCAAAAGGGATCCATGAACGCCGAGTTGGGATCCGGCATCGCGAGCATGTCGGAGGCCTCGATGCTCTTCCAGCCGCGGATGGACGAGCCGTCGAATCCAAACCCCTCTTCAAAGACCTCCTCGGTCAATTCCGCCATCGGGACGGAGAAGTGCTGCCAGGTGCCGAACGTGTCCACGAACTTCACGTCCACCATCTTGGCGCCGGCCTTTTTGGCCATGTCAATTACTTGCTTCGGTGTGCTCATTACGTTGTGCTTGCCTTTCTATTTTGTTGGCGCTGTCGCGCGCCGCCCGCGAGTTTCGTGCGGACAGCGCGCGAGCAGCGCGACAGTGTTACAAATTCGGCATTTTAGCCGTGGTATCCCTCCTCGCCATGCTCGGCGAGGTCCAGACCGACCGTCTCGACTTCCTCGGTCGGACGCAGGCCAACCACCGCCTTGACAATGAAGGCGATGATGACCGTCCCGACAACCGCGAGGACGATGGTTAACACCATTGCCTTCAGTTGCTCAAGCCAAAGTGTTTTTCCAACGAATTCCTTCAAGTTGGTGGTCAGATTGCTGTTGACATCGGCCGTCGCGAGCACTCCGGTCAGGAATGCGCCCAGCGTGCCGCCCACCGCGTGAACCCCGAAGGTGTCCAGCGCGTCGTCGTAGCCCAGCATGGCCTTGAGCTTGTAGCAGGCGAAGAACGGGATCAAACCGGCCGCGATGCCGATGATGATCGAGCCAGTGACGTTAACGAAGCCGCAGGCCGGGGTGATCACCACCAGGCCCGCCACCGCGCCGGAGCAGAAACCCAAGATGCTCGGCTTGCCCTTGATCACATATTCCGCCAGCGCCCAGACAAAGGAGGCTACCGCCGTCGCCATCGTCGTGGTCATGAAGGCATTCGCCGCCACGCCGTCCGCCGCCACCGCGCTGCCGGCGTTAAAGCCATACCAGCCTACCCAGAGCATTCCGGTGCCGACCATGCAAAGCACCATGCTGTGCGGCGGCATCGGCTCTTTGCCAAAGCCAAGGCGCTTGCCGAGGAGCAAGCAGAGAATCAGCGCCGACCAGCCAGAAGACATGTGCACCACCGTGCCACCGGCGAAATCGATCGCCTTGATCTTCGCGTCGGCGTTCCAGACGCCGTTCATCAAACCGTTGATGCCCCAAACCATGTGGGCGAGCGGGAAATAAACAATGACCATCCAGAGGGCAACGAAAAGAATAATGGCCGAAAATTTCATGCGCTCGGCAATCGCGCCCACGATCAACGCCGGAGTGATGATCGCGAACATCATCTGATACATTGAGAAGACGTTGTGCGAAACCCAGTAGGAATAGTTCGTGTTTGGATTGGAATCGACACCTTTGAGGAAGGCGAACTTCATGCTGCCGATGAACGCGTTGCCCCCGTCGGCAAACACCAGGCTGTAGCCAAAGGCCCACCAGAGAATCGCGACCAGGCCGGTAATGCCCAGGCACTGGGCCATCACGGAAAGGACATTCTTTTTGCGGACCAAGCCGCCGTAGAACAACGCCAGGCCAGGCAGCGTCATGAAGAGCACCAGCGCGGCGCTGGTCATCATCCACGCGTTGTGGCCGGGACCGGCGCCGCTGATGTTCGACTTGACGTTGTTGGTCGCGTTGTCGGCGGCACGTCCGACGTTATTGATATACGCCTCCAGGTCGGCGACGCGTTGCTCCATGGTCGGGTCACTGAGTTTGGGCGCGACAGCGGCCGGCGCGTCCTCCGCGCGAGTCGCCAGGCTCGTGAACAACAACGTGGCCAGCAAGGAAAGGGATAAAAACAGTTTTTTCATTTTCTGGGATTCGTGTGTTTGGGGTTGGGAACCGGTTAAACGGCGGATTCGCCTTTCTCCTCCGTGCGGATGCGAACGGCCTGTTCCACGTTGGAAACAAACACCTTGCCGTCCCCAATCTTGCCGGTCTTCGCCGACTTGACGATGGCGCCAACGGCGGCGTCCACCCGGTTGTCCGCGACCACGAGGTCCAACTTTATCTTTGGGAGAAAATCAACCGTGTACTCGCTGCCGCGGTAGATTTCCGTGTGGCCTTTTTGACGGCCAAAGCCCTTGACCTCGCTAATGGTCATGCCCTCGATGCCCACCTCTGCCAAGGCATCCTTCACTTCCTCCAATTTGAAGGGTTTTATGATCGCTTCGATCTTCTTCATGGTTGCTTGCCTGATCTGAGGTTTGGATTGAATGAACCTGTCCAAGATCAGTAAACGAACAGTTCAAACCTGCGATCGCCTCGAAAGGGCACCGCAATTCAGCAAGGCTCGTACGACGCGACTTAACGCATGTGCACATTCATGATCTATGCTCAAATCACTCATGGTTCGACTTGCCGTTATGGCCCAAGCAACCGGCTTGCCATATGCAATATTTACATAAGCATCTCAGATTCAAATAGTTATGATTTTGATGAATAAAGCGCATTAAAGCCAGTTTGGTCTTTTTTGAGCAACGCGCGCGTTTCTAGCCGGAAAACCTTTCGGCAGTGAAGTGTTGGGTATGAGGCAAGACATTACCCGCCAACGCGGCGACATCACGCGGCAGGAGGGGCCGTTTGGAAGCGTTTCACGCCCCGCCACAGGCAGCGAAACGTCCATGCATACAAGGCCCATCCCAAGGCGCGTCGAAACAAGGCGGCGCCGCTGGACGGCCAGCCAAAAGAGATCTCCAACGCGACTGTGACGAATAACCAAACCAAACCGGACGAAACCACAAACCAAAACAGATGACGCGGATTTAAATTCATGATCTTTCGGGTAAAGAACCCGCCCGGCTTTGGCGCCGGGCGGGTATTCAGATTGGCAATCGCCGTTGAATCAGCGCTCCGCCGCCGGGGTGAAATTGGGATACGCCTCGTTGCCGTGCTCGCCAATATCCAACCCTTCACGCTCTTCCTCCTCGGAGACTCGGACACCCAGAACCGCCTTGATGATATACCAGATGATAAGCGATCCTGCCAAGGTGAAGACACCGACAAGGATTACGCCCTTGAGTTGCTGCACAAACTGGGCGCCGGCCGTGAGTCCGGTGTCCAAAGCCGCGACGGTGCTGGCTATGGCCTTCCCCTTCGCGTCCGCCTCGCTCATTCCCTTCGCGACATAACCGGCATAACCGTCATAGAAGATCCCCAACGACAAGGTGCCCCAGACGCCATTGGCCAAATGCACCGCCAGCGCGCCGACCGGATCATCAAGCTTCAACTTGTCGAAGAATATTACGGCAAAGACCGCAAGAATGCCGGCGATAAATCCGATCACAGCGCCTGAGCCAATGGTCACAAAGGCGCACGGCGCGGTGATCGCCACCAAACCCGCCAAACAACCGTTAAGAATCATGGAAAGGTCGGGCTTCTTCAGCACCAGCCAGGCGGCGAGCATGGCGCCCAAGGATCCTGTAGCCGCCGCGATGTTGGTGTTCACGAGGACGTGCGCGATGGCGCTGCCGTTCATGGCCGCCATTGTGGAGCCGGGGTTGAAACCAAACCATCCCAGCCAGAGAATCAACACGCCGAGCGCGGCGGAAGTCATATTGTGCCCGGGAATGGGATTCACCTTCCCGTCCGGCTTGAATTTGCCGAGACGCGGTCCGAGGACAATTACACCCGCCAAGGCCGCCCAGCCCCCGACGGAATGAACCACCGTCGAGCCGGCGAAATCCCGGAAATTACCAAACAACTTGGCAATGCCCTCACCCGGCGCCGCCCCAAGGATTCCCCCGCCCCAAATCCAATGCCCGGTCACCGGATACATGAAAGCCACCAAGATAAAGCTAAACACCAAAAAGGACCCAAACTTGATGCGTTCCGCCACCGCTCCGGAAACAATGGTCGCCGCCGTTCCGGCAAAAACCAATTGGAAGAAAAACTTCGCCCAAAGTGGTGTCGGGGTCCAGTTGATCGCGCCGTAAACACCGCTGTAAACAGCCGTTGAGAACGGGTTCATAGCCTCGTAACCGGCGCCCAGCGCTGGAGAATTGTCCGCCCCGCCGACAAAGAAGAGGCCGCTGGTCCCCACCCACGGGGTGCCATCGCCAAACATCAGTCCCCATCCAATCACCCAAAAGGATATGGTGGACGCGGCGAAGACGATGAAGTTTTTCGCCAAAATATTCACGCAGTTCTTCGCCCGGCACAGCCCGGACTCCACCAGCGCAAAACCGGCGTTCATCCAGAAGACGAGCATGGCAGTCACCAAAACCCACACGGTGTCCAATCCCACGCGCAAGTCGCTGCTGGCGCCCGCGGCGGCCCCCATCTTGTCCACCAGCTCTTGATTGGGGTGCGGTTTCGCCGCCGGAGCGGCCGCTGGCGCGTCAGCGCCAAACAGGACCGCCCCTTGCAACAAGCCAACGACTGTCAACAGCAGAAACAATATCCTTTTCATATAGTTTGTACAACAAGGTATGATCATAAATGCGTTATGGAGTTTCAGGCACTTTAGATGGCGGAGTCACCCCGCTCGTCCGTCCGGATGCGAATCGCCTGCTCGACATTGGAGACAAACACTTTGCCATCCCCGATCTTTCCGGTCTTGGCGGATTTCACTATCGCCCCGACCGCCGCCTCCACACGGTTGTCCGCCACCACCAAATCGAGTTTGATTTTAGGGAGGAAATCCACCGTGTATTCGCTGCCCCGGTAGATCTCCGTATGGCCCTTTTGCCGTCCAAATCCCTTCACCTCGCTGATGGTCATTCCCTCAATCCCCACTTCCGCGAGGGCGTCTTTGACTTCTTCGAGTTTGAATGGTTTTATGATCGCTTCAATTTTCTTCATAATCGCCCATGGTTTTGGTTCTTTTCATGAGGGGGTAGTTAGATATAATCCGTGTGCAAACGGCTCCATGCCTCGGGAGAAGGCGAGCCGCGCCATCCACCGTCTTTCACTCGCGAACGAAAGCGCCGTTTACAGCCGGACCGTCCTGAGCACCGGCGGCGCCATGCGGGAAGGGAAATGGGCGGCGCCATGCCATCCCTGTCCAAAATTATGAATGTTCCCCACCTTCCTCAAATCTCTAATTCACGCCATTAACATTCTCAACCGTTTGTCCTGCAATATTTTGCGGTGGACAAACATCGCGCCTTGCGATTTCGAAATGGTTACCGCTGAGCAGAGTACTAATGAGTATTATTCATCTCTATGATTTGAAACGAGCCGCCTGCCAGCGAATATTTCTGCACCTTTTTATCCACCGGGGACATGAAAAACCAAGTCCGCGGGAGGGGGTTTCGCTTGAATCTAAGCGCCCATCTACAGAAAACGGGTCCCCTGGCCCTTCTCGATCCAATTGCACGCTATCTGCTTCCAGGAAATTAATCATGTCAGGCAATTTTTGCTTTTTGGCCGCCATTCAACCAAATCCATGGTCCGTGTTGCCTTTTGTTGGCCTGCTTGCGCTCATCGCCTTGGGACCGCTCTATTTCCCGGATTGGTGGGGCAAACGCTATCCGGCCGTTTCCCTCGGGCTGGGGGCTATTGTGGCCCTTTACTACCTGGCGGGGCTGCGCGACGCGGAGAGGTTGGCAGAGGTGGGATTCGACTATTTCCGGTTCATCGCCTTGGTTGGCTCCCTGTTTGTCGTGTCTGGCGGAATTCATATAACCGTCAAAGGAGAGGCCACGCCACGGGCTAATGTCGTTTTCCTGCTCTTGGGGGCGCTTGTCTCCAACTTGATCGGCACCACCGGGGCATCCATGCTGTTGATACGTCCGTGGCTCCGGCTCAACAAATATCGTGTCACCGGGTATCACGTCGTGTTTTTCATCTTCATTGTGTCCAACACCGGCGGAAGTCTCACACCGATTGGTGATCCCCCGCTTTACTTGGGGTATCTAAAAGGAGTTCCTTTCTGGTGGGTGGCCCAGAATGGATGGCATGTCTGGGCGACGGGGGTGGGAATTCTGCTTCTCATGTTTTACCTGGTGGACAGGAAAAACTATCTCCGGGCGCCCCAGAGGATCAGGGAACTTCAGGCTGAACCTGCCGACCAGTGGCGCTTTGAGGGTTTGAGCAACCTGGCCTGTCTCGGGGTGATCCTGGCCGCCACGTTTATCGAGAGTCCTGCCGGCCTCCGGGAGGCCTTGATGATCGCCGCTGCCGTCACCTCTTATTTCATCACGCCCAAAGGGGTGCATGATTCCAATCATTTCAATTTTCATCCCATCAAGGAGGTTGCCATTCTCTTTGCCGGCATCTTTCTCACCATGATTCCCGCGCTGGACTGGCTCCAAGGCAACGCGGCGAGATTCGGTTCCCTGACGCCGGCCGCCATGTATTTCGGCAGCGGCACGCTCTCGAGCGTCCTCGACAACGCCCCAACTTACCTCACGTTTTTCAGCGCGATGGTCGGCGCTTTTGTGAATCCGCACCTTGTGGAGCAAGTCCGGCAACTGATCGCCAGCCACGCGGATCTGGCGCATTTGCCTGCCGGCGTGTATTCCGATCACGCGGTGCAAACGTATTCGGCATTGATTCACTATCACGCTGCAAAGATCGCCGCTGGCACGCTCTCGGCCTCGGACATTGATGTTTGCGCGCTGCTTGGATCCCCCGCTTACCAGAAGCTCGTTTTGGCCATCAGTTTCGGCGCGGTGTTTTTCGGGGCAAACACCTACATCGGAAACGGTCCCAACTTCATGGTGAA
>CAZMLP010000920.1:0-2324 GCA_964566745.1 uncultured Verrucomicrobiota bacterium
CTGAAGGAGGCGATCAACGAGGCGATGCGCGACTGGGTGACCAATGTCCGGCACACGCATTACATTCTCGGCACGGCATACGGGGCGCATCCTTACCCGGAGATGGTGCGGAATTTTCATCGCGTGATCGGTGACGAGGCGCGCCGGCAGATTTTGGAGAAAGAGGAGCGCCTGCCAGATTTGTTGATTGCCTGTGTCGGCGGTGGCTCGAACGCGATCGGCCTGTTTTACCCGTTTCTCAACGACCCTGGCGTGAAAATGACCGGCGTGGAGGCGGGTGGCGAGGGCATCCTGCCCGAGAAGCACGCGGCGCGCTTTCAAGGCGGCTCGCTGGGAGTGTTGCAAGGCACGCGCTCGTACGTGCTGCAGGACGAGTTCGGTCAAATTCAACTGACCCACAGTGTCTCGGCGGGGCTGGACTACGCGGCGGTGGGACCCGAGCACGCCTGGCTGCGCGACCAGGGCCGGGTGGATTACACCTATGCAACGGACGGCGAGGCGCTGGCGGCCTTCACGCGACTGGCGCGGCTGGAGGGAATCATCCCCGCGCTCGAGTCCTCCCACGCGGTGGCCGAGGCGATCAAGCGCGCGCCAACGATGCCGAAGGAGGCGTTGATCATTGTGAATCTTTCCGGGCGCGGCGACAAGGATGTGGCCCAAGTGGCGCCCATGTTGAAGTTGTGACCGCCCGACAGCCCGCGGAGAAGGGGCTGGTCCAAGAAACGTTTCGTGGCAACGGACCGGACGCCCCGCAATCACGCTCGCTGCGGGACGGGAGCGGGAGCGGGCGCCGGGGCTGCCACCTCGGTGGTGGCCCGCAGATAAAGGATGAAGATGGTCCCCTGGCCGACGACGGATTTGACACGCATGCCGGCCCGGGCCTCGCGCAGCAACCGCTGCACAATGGCCAGCCCCAAGCCGGTCCCCTGCCCGGTTGACTTGGTGGTGAAGCCGGGGTCGAAGATGCGCGGCAGCATCTCGGGAGGGATGCCGGGGCCGTCGTCCCGCACCGTCAACACCGCCAGCGGGGGCTGGTTGAGGAAGGACTGTCGGTTCAGGAAGAACTCGCCGGAACCATCGACAAGATTCGGAATCTCCAGAGCCTCATCATGGCTGTACGCGCGGACCACGACCCGATGCGGCTTGTCGGTGCATTGAAAGCCGTTGACGACGAGATTCACCAGCACTTGCAACAGGTCGATGCCATGAACACGCGCAAACAAGGTGTTCGAGGCGTCATGAACCTCCAAAGTATTTTGGCGCAACGCCGGATGGGCGCGCAACAAGTCGCGCAAATCGGAAAGCACTTGGAACACCGAGACGTTGGGCGACTCGTCGGCGGTTTGCCGCAGAAAACTCAGATATCGCCGCGACAACTGGACGCAGTTCTGCACATGCCGGCTCACGTTTCCCAAACGCTGCCGGACCATGTCGAGATCCCGGCCCTCAAGCCGGCTGCCGAGCGAGAGCTGGTCATTGACGACGTGCAACAAGCCCGAGATCACCGCGAGCGGGTTGTTCAGGTCATGCACGACGCTGGCGTAGATGTCCCCCCGGCCGCGCAAGATGTTCTCATGCATCTTGAGGTTCTCCAGCTCGGTTTGCAGCTCGGTGAGACGGCGGCGGTCGGCGGTGACCGAAAGGGAAAGGCGGCGGCGCTCGACGGCGCGAGCCACCACCACTTGCATGTCCGAAAGGTCGAACGGTTTGGCGAGATAGTCGCAAGCGCCGAGGCGCAAAGCCTGTCGCGCGGTCTCAAGGGACTCATACGCGGTGAGCATCACGACCTCCATCCGCGCGTCGATCTGCTTCAACTGGTCAAGAATCTCGATCCCGGACATCTCGGGCATGCGGATGTCCAGCAAGGCCACATCCACTTCCTCCTGCCGGGCGAGCCGCACCGCATCGCGACCGTTGGACGCGACGACGACACGGTACGCTTCCTCGAAAATGATTTTCAGCGACTGGCGGGGACCGTCCTCATCATCAACAATCAACAGCACGGGCCGCTTTGGCGCGGGAGCGCTGCCATTAACGGCTTGGGCCGGGCTTTCCGCTGCCAACGCAGTCAATTTGGCGGAAGGTTCAATCATTCACAAACACACTCGGATTTTTGCGCCCAAGCTTTAACCTAAAACAGACCGGCGGCAAATACCCTGCCGATCTATAAGCAACATATTGACAGGTTATTGGAAGCCTGCCAACAGGTTTCTGGCGGAAGATGGGCGGGCTTTAAGGAGCCGCTCCCAAATGATGGAAGTATTTAATGGGTAACCATCTGCGTCACTCACTGGTCAGCAACCGTTCCCACAAAGTCTCGTTCA
>CAZMLP010000921.1:0-8508 GCA_964566745.1 uncultured Verrucomicrobiota bacterium
ATTGGAAAGGCAGGTTGAACGGACAGTTAAACGCGCCATTCCTACCTTTGCGTGGCTATCATTTTTCTGGAAATGCCCCAGTGTGGCCGTTCGGACCGAGGATTTTCGGGGCCTTACGAGGCTTTGGAGAGGAGGCATGCCCGCGACCGCTTGTGACCCGGCTCAAACGAAGTCGGGACTCCGAAAAGACCGCTCAACACTCCCTAAAAATCGTCCAAACGAACGGCCACAGTATTTATTGAGCTGCTTTAACGGGTCTTGGAAACTTGAACTGCTCTGGTCATTCAAGATCGGGATTCCGTCATTTACCCGTCGCATTCAACTGGCCCCGATGATCTAGATCAATCGGAATGGCCGTGGTCCACGCCCGTGGCGTGCTGCCAGGAGTGGATGATATGGTCCACCACCTCATCCACGCCAACACCGTTTTTCACCTGAGTGAAGACGAAGGGGCCGGCGCCGCGCATCTTTTTGGCATCGCGATCCATTACGCCCAAGTCCGCGCCGACCGCTTGCGCGAGGTCGGTCTTGTTGATGACCAACAGGTCGGATTGGGTGATGCCCGGCCCGCCTTTGCGCGGAACCTTGTCGCCGCCCGCGACGTCGATGACATAAATGGTATAATCGGCCAGTTCGCGGCTGAAGTGGGCGGCGAGGTTGTCCCCGCCGGATTCGAGCAGCAACAGTTGGGGATGGTAGATTGAGTTCAACTCCTCCAAGGCGAGCAAGTTGGCCGTGATGTCCTCGCGAATGGCCGCGTGGGGGCAACCGCCGGTCTCGACCGCGCGGATGCGACCGGCGTCGAGCGCCTGGTGGCGAATCAAGAACTCGCCGTCCTCCTTGGTGAAAATATCGTTCGTCACGGCGGCGATGTTCATGCGCTCGCGCAATTTTTGGCAAAGCGCGAGCATCAGGGCGGTTTTGCCGCTGCCCACCGGACCGCCGACGCCCACGGTAAAGGCGCGCCGTGCAAAATCCCGGTGCAGAGGCTGGTCACGCTCATGAAAATGGCCGGGGTGCTCCATCTGCTCATGGGTGTGGCCGTGCTCCCCGTGTGAATGGGAATGCGAGTGGTCGTGCATGGGAAGGTCTAAAACTGGTTCGCTATGTGAAATAACTCTCGGTAATTTGCACGCGGCGTCGATGCCACGGCTGGCAATTTCCTTTCGGCGAGCCGCCGAAAGATGCAGGCCAGAGGCCTGCGCCACCCGAAGTCAGAGCAACGTCTGCTTTCATAGGCGTCTCAATAAAACCACGGGCTCCGGTGGTAGGGACGGCGCGCCGCGCCTCGTAAAATAGAACGGCAGAACGGGTCTGTCGCCCCGCAAGAGCGACAAAGCCGTCAGAAACCATAAATTTTCCAGACTTTGCAAACGTTATTCGGACGGCCCAGCGGGCCGTCCCTGCCAATCGCGGGTTTGCCACCTAACTTTGAAACAACCGCGAGTACAGGCGGTCCTGGCCGGATTGCCAAATCTCCAGCAACGGCGCGGTTTGGGCCAAGTCCTCCACCGCTAATTCGGAACACTTTGCCAGCACTTCAGCGGCCGTCTCGCCGAGCCGGTATTGGAGTGATTGCGCCTCCATCGGCCCGACAATCCCGAGTCGCACCGCGCTCGCCAGCAAGGCGCGCGAATGCTGGAACAAAAACAAACGGGTGACCGCGCCCGAATCCAAACCTAACTCGCGGGTCAACGCCCCGAACACCGGCGCAAAATGGCAGCGCGGAGGTTTGGCGGCCGCGGAATCGCGCCGGGCGTTTTGCGTAAAGATTCGCTCCACGGCCAGCCACAGGGCCTGGCCTTGCAAACGGCTGGCGCGATTGGCCACATGGCCGGTGAGAAATGCCTCGTTCAACGCGTCCCATTCCGCGAGCCGCGCCGGTTCCCGGTGCGCCACGGTCACCAACGGCAGTGACGCGCGCCCGGCCTGCCATAGGCTCGCCTCCACAAAGCGCGCCAGCTCGACACGGTTGCGAATCTCGCCGTGCTGCCACGCCGCCTCCACGCCACCGGAGTGGGCGAAGCCGCCGGTGGGAAAAGCCGAGTCGGCCAGCTGCCAAACCAGCCATTCCGCCACCGCGCCGCCCGTGTCCGCGAGCGGAGGGATCACCCGCAAATCATGCGAGCCATCCACAGATTCAGGCGGAGCGACCGCTGGACGGAATTGTCCCATCGCTCAGAACAAGAAATAACGCTGCGCCAGCGGCAAAGTTTTGGCTGGCTCGCACTTCAGCAATTCGCCATCCGCCGTGACCTGATAGGTCTCGGGATCGACCGTGATGCGCGGGAGGGCGTCGTTCCATCTCATATCCAGCTTGCCGATTCCCCGGCAGCGGCGTACCGGCTCGATGCGCTTGGTAAGGCCGTATTTCGCCGCGACGCCGTGCTCGTGACACAGTCCGCTCACAAACGCGATGGAGATGGGACCGGCCGCCAGGCCAAATGCGCCGAACATGGGGCGCATCAGCACCGGTTGCGGCGTCGGAATGGAGGCGTTTGGATCGCCCATCTGTGACCAGGCAATAATCCCGCCTTTAATCACCATCTCCGGTTTCGCGCCAAAAAACGCCGGCTTCCACAGGACCAAATCGGCGAGCTTGCCCACCTCGATGGAGCCAATCAAATGCCCCATGCCGTGGGAAATCGCGGGGTTGATGGTATATTTGGCGATGTAACGTTTTATGCGCAGGTTGTCGTTGCTCCCCTGCTCGCCTGGCAACCGGCCCCGCTGTTGCCTCATCTTGTCGGCGGTTTGCCACGTGCGCGTGATGACCTCACCGACACGGCCCATCGCCTGCGAATCCGAGCTCATCATGCTGATGGCGCCAAGGTCATGCAGGATGTCCTCGGCGGCGATGGTCTCGCCGCGAATCCGGCTCTCCGCGAAGGCGACATCTTCCGGCAACCCGGGGTCGAGGTGATGGCACACCATGAGCATGTCGAGATGCTCGTCGAGGGTGTTCACGGTGTAAGGGCGGGTGGGATTGGTCGAGCTGGGGAGGACATTTTTCTCGCCGCAGATGCGAATGATATCCGGCGCGTGCCCGCCACCCGCGCCCTCGGAGTGATAGGTATGAATCGTGCGGCCCTTGAACGCGGCGATGGTGGCCTCGACGAAACCGGACTCGTTCAGGGTGTCGGTGTGAATGGTCACCTGCACGTCATACTCGTCCGCGATCTTGAGACAGCAATCGATCGCAGCCGGACTGGTCCCCCAATCCTCGTGCAGCTTGAGGCCGATGGCGCCGCCCAAAATCTGCTCGGGCAGACCGGCGGGCAAAGCGGTGTTCCCTTTGCCCGTAAAGCCGAAATTCATCGGGAGGCCGTCCACCGCGCGCATCATCATGCGCAAATGGTTCGCGCCGGGCGTGCAGGTCGTGGCGCTGGTGCCGGTGGCGGGTCCGGTGCCGCCACCGACAAAGGTCGTCACACCGCTGGCCAAAGCCTCGTGGACCTGTTGCGGGCAGATGTAATGGATGTGCGTGTCAATGCCACCCGCCGTGAGAATCAACCCCTCGCCCGCGATCACCTCGGTGGTGACACCAAAAATCATGCCGGGTGTCACGCCCGCCATCACGTCAGGATTGCCCGCCTTGCCGATGCCCGCGATCAAGCCGTCCTTGATGCCGATGTCCGCCTTGTAGATGCCGGTGTGGTCAACCACGAGGGCGTTCGTGATGACGCAGTCCAGCGCCTCCGCCTGGCCAATGCCAGCGGCTTGACCCATGCCCTCACGGAGCACCTTGCCGCCGCCGAATTTGCACTCATCGCCGTACACGGCGTAATCGCGCTCGACCTCCAGCACCAGCGACGTGTCGCCAAGAGTGACGCGATCGCCCGTGGTGGGGCCAAACATCTCGGCGTAGTGGGAGCGTTGCATGCGGTGGGACATAATCAATTCTCCTCGTGGGCAAAGCCGCCCGCTTTGATTTTCTCAAGCGTCGCGGCCTGGTTGGCGGGGGAGACGGGGCCGTCCGCCAGCGCGTTGCCGCCGCGAATCACTTTCGCCCCGGCAATCTCCACCAAACGCACGGTCTTGGTCTCGCCCGGCTCGAAGCGCACGGCCGTTCCGGCCGGGATGTCGAGACGCTTGCCGTAGGCTTTGGCGCGGTCGAATTGAAGGCGGCTGTTGGTCTCCACAAAATGATAATGGCTGCCGACTTGCACCGGCCGGTCGCCCAAGTTCGTGACCGGCAAAGTCACCGTCGCGCGTCCGGCATTGAGCTCCAGTTCGCCAGATTGCGGCTCGCAGGCGCCGGGGGTGTAATCATCTGTCGAAGCCGCGCCAAACACAGCCAAATCCGGTACCGGCAAGAAACTGCCATGCAGAGCGAGCTTGAGGTCGCCGTTCTCACTGGCGATGGGATGATGCACCGTGACGAGCTTGGTGCCGTCGGGAAACGTTCCCTCGATCTGCACCTCCGCCACCATGGCGGGCACACCGGGCATTACTTGATTGCGGCCAAGGAATTTGCGGCCAAGGTCCATTAGCTCCGCCACCGGGCGGCCATCGCGAATAAACTCGAGAAGTTGCGTGGCGATCAGCGCGACACTTTCGGGCTGGTTCAGGCGCAAGCCGCGCGCCAGGCGCTTTTGCGCGAGAAAGCCGGCGTTGTGCAGCAGCAGCTTGTCGATTTCCCGGGGGGTTAAGTGCATAAATTTCTTACCATTTTCGCGCCCACGGATCGTCGCCGAGCAAGTCGCGAACGAACGACAACCGCTCGCGAATGGCGCGGCCCACTTCCTCGACCCGCTCGCCCGCCACGCGCAAAATCACGCCGTCGCGAGCCGGGCTGGCGCTCAAAAGCAGCGGGGCTTGGCGGGGCACTGGCATGGCCTCGATCTCTTCCAGCAAGCGTTTGGCAAACTCGCGCAGTGGCGCTCCGATCACCAGCACCAGCGCCAGGCAGTTAAACCGGCCCAGCCGGTGGCGGCCGTCGAGCGGACCGTCCGCCGGATCAAGCAACAGGGAATCGACCAGCAACCGCTCGTCGCCGACAAACAATTCATTCCGGCTCTGATAGCGACTGAAGGCCCATCGCTCGCCGCGCGCGGCACGGCCGGAACAGCAGGCATCCACCAAGACCAATCCGCTGCCCGGCTCCATTCGAAACTCTTGCCGCTGCGTGTAGCTCGATTCACGAAAGCATTGCACCGGGTCCGGGGCGTACACCAGCAGCGAGCCGGGAGCCAGCGTCCCCTTCATCGAATGGCTGCACGGCCGCAAACCGGCGTTGCGATAAATCTTGGTCGAAGCCTGGGTGCCGGCAAAACACCGGGCGTCGCGGCCCACCTCGAGCCGGAAGGAGGTGCGATCCCCGGCCACCATCCCACCGCCGTAGCTGCTCGCGTAGAGCCAAACACTTTGGCCGCGCGCGCGCGGCGTCAGCAGTTTGAGCGGGCTTGTGGCCCGGGCGGAGGTAACCGTGCTCTGCCCCGCGACCACATTCACTTCCGCGCTCGCCTGGCCGGATTCCGGAACCAGCCTGGGCGGAACGGTTTCCGGCATCAGGACCGCAAACCCCATACCAGCACAGCCATCAACATCAAAGTGGCCCCGGATAGTTGCAGCAATTGGCGGGGGAATTCGCGCTTCACCAGCCGCGCCGCGCCGAACAAAGCCAGTCCAGCTAGCGTCAGCACCGCCAAGTGATACGGGCTGGTGACAATGTGCCGGGCGCTCGTGCCGGAGAGCGAATGCCCGGGATGGGCGTTCGCCACCAGAGAGCCAGCCATCATCGCGACAACGACCGGCTTCAAAATTCGGCGCGACCACGTTTGCCAGGCAGATCCGGAAAACAGATTGGAAATCATACGGTCAGGTGCTTTTTGACATTTTCGTCGTTCAAATGGGCGATGGGACCCTCGGCCACCACCGCGCCACGATCCATGATGTAAAAGCTGTCGCCAACGCTGATGCAAAAATCAAGATATTGTTCCACCAGGAGGATGCTGATTTTGCCCTCGGCTTTGATCTTCAAAAGTGTCTCGCCAATCTGGTCGATGATGTTGGGCTGGATGCCCTCGGTCGGCTCGTCCAGAATCAGCACCTTGGGATTCGTGAGCAACGCGCGCGCGATGGCCAGTTGTTGCTGCTGCCCGCCGCTCAACACGCCGCCTTTCCGCTGCAACATCTCCTTTAACACAGGGAAGAGCTGCAACACGCGGTCCACCTGCCCGTTCGCCTTCGCTCCATGAACCACCAGGCTGATGTTCAGATTTTCCCAGACGGTGAGATGCGGAAAAATGTCGCGCCCTTGCGGCACATAACCAACCCCTTTGCGCGAGCGCTGGTCGGGCTTCAAGCCGTCCAACAGCTCGCCCCCCAGCTTGATGGAACCGGTGTCTGTCTTGACCAAACCGACGATTGACTTAAGCGTCGTGGTCTTGCCCACGCCGTTGCGGCCCATCAGGCAGACCAAGCCCCGCTCGGGCACGGTCAGGTTCACACCGCGCAAGATCCGCGATCCGTCGTATGAAACCTGCAAATCAGTGAGCGTGAGCATGGTGGCCGGTTAGTTATGTTCTGCCTTCTTCTTCCGGCCAAGGTAAACCTCGATCACGCGCTCGTCACTCTGAACCTCATCCACCGTCCCCTCGCACAAGACGGTGCCCTGGTGCAACACGGTCACCTTGCGCGCGATTTGCCGGACAAAAATCATGTCATGCTCGATCACGACAATGCTGTGTTTGCCCGCAAGACTGGTGAGCAACTCGCCCGTTTTGGCGGTTTCCTCGTCAGTCATGCCCGCCGCCGGCTCGTCCACCAGCAGAAGTTTCGGATTTTGCGCGAGCAGCATGCCGATCTCCAGCCACTGTTTTTGCCCGTGCGACAACGCTCCTGCTTTCCAATTCGCCTTTTCTGAAAGATTGATGGTCTTTAGCACCCCGTCAATGCGCTCCCGCTGCTCCGGACTGATGCGCGAGCTTAACGCCGACCAGACACTTCGGCTGCCTTGCAGGGAAAGCCAGATGTTCTCCTGCACCGAGTGCTCCACATACACGGACGGGGTTTGAAATTTCCGCCCGATGCCGAGGCGGTTGATTTGGTACTCGTTGAGCCGCGTGAGATCCGTGTCCCTGCCAAACTCAATCTTGCCGGTGTCCGGCCGGGTGCGTCCGGTGATCAGATCCATCATGGTGCTTTTGCCCGCGCCATTCGGACCGATGATCACCCGCAACTCCCCCTCGTCCATGTAAAAGTTGAGGTTGGTGATGGCCTTGAAGCCTTCAAACGCTTTGTTCACCCCCTCAAGGGTCAAAATGAAATTCTTCGTCATTCTTTGGCGGCAATGGCCGATTTCGAGGAAGGCGCGACTGTGGCGGCGGAGTCAGTGGCAGGTTTTGGAAAATACCGCCGCTTCAACTGGCTGAATTGCCCCGGCAATCCGACGATTCCTTTGGGCATGAATAGCACCACGAAAATGAACAACCCGCCCAGCAGATAGAACCATTGCTCGGGAATGGCCCCGGTGGCGTAGCTCTTGAGCGCATTGACGCTGATCGCGCCCAGAATCGGCCCGACCAGACTGGCGCGACCGCCCACCGCGCACCAAATCACCGCTTCCAGCGACTTGTCCGGGCCCATTTCACTAGGATTAATCATGCCCACCAACGGCACAAACAGGGCCCCGCCCAGCGCGGCGATCACTGAACTGACAACAAAAACGAACAACTTGTAGTCCGCCGTCGCATACCCGGAAAACAGCACCCGGTTCTCGCTGTCCCGGACGGCCCGCTGCACCAGGCCAAACTTGGTGTTGGTCAGCCAGCGGCAAAACAAATAGGTAAGCAGAAGAAGAATTCCGGCGGCGACATAGAGCCACCGTTTAGTGGCGGGATTATTGATGTCGTGGCCCAGGATGAATTTGAAATCAGTGAACCCGTTGTTGCCGCCAAAGGTGAAATCATTGCGGAAAAACAGCAGGCAGGCCGCATAGGTAAGCGCCTGGCTCAAGATGGAAAAATAGACACCCTTGATCCGCGAGCGAAATGCCAGCCAGCCAAAGATGAACGCCACCACCGCCGGCACCCAGACCACCGCCGCGGCCGCGAACCAGAAATGTTTGAAAGGAATCCAGTGCGGCGGCAAACCGCCGGTGAGCGGATAACGCTTGGGGAACTCGAGGAACACCATGAAGTCGGGAATCTCCGCCTTGTATTGCCCCAACTTGCCGATCATCAGCATCAAGTGCATACCCAGCGCGTATCCGCCAAGGCTGAAAAAAAGACATTGGCCAAGGCTCAACAGGCCGGTGTAACCCCACAGCAAATTCACGCCGAGCGCCAGCACCGCGTAGCAAAGATATTTGCCGTAGAGGATGATGCTGAAATTGCTGACATGAAAAAAACTTTCTTTGGGGAGATACGCGTTCAAGCAAGGCAACACCACCAGCCCCACCACCGCGAGCAGTCCGAGGACCACCCATTCCCTTTTGCTCATAAAGCCGCTCATGAATTATACGCGCGATGAAAATCCGTGAGCAGCCCGTTAAAAAACTCTGGC
>CAZMLP010000922.1:0-3367 GCA_964566745.1 uncultured Verrucomicrobiota bacterium
TTGGGCGATCGCTCGGTGGTGCTGCTCGGCCTCGGCGGACATATCATGAATTGGAACTCAACGGCCGCCGGGCTGACCGGTTATGGCGAGCACGAGATCATTGGCCGGCATTTCTCCTGCCTTTATCCGGCGAACGACGGGGAACTCGAGGCCGCGCGGCGCCGGCTGGACGAGGCGTTGCGCACCGGTCGTTTCGAGGGCGAAACATGGCGCGCGCGCAAGGACGGCTCGCGGGCGCGGGTGCGCGAGGTGATCACACCGGTGCGGGACGAGGGTGACGAAATTTCCGGCTTTCTCCAGATTAGCCGGGAAGCGCCGCAGACTTCGACCGCCATCGGGTGCCCGGAGATTGTTTCCAATTCATCGGTTCCGCTGGCGCTGCACCCTGCTTGAGGGGCGCAAGAGGATTCGCGCAAAAAAGGCGAGGGACTCTGGACGGGGATTTATCGTTTTTCCGCGTTGCGAATGTTTCCAATGGCCCGGAGCGCTGTTTCCCTGACGGCGCCATCCGCGTCGTTGGTCAGCGCAGATAAGGCCGGGACAGCCTCGGGAGGATGGCCCATTATGGCGAACCGCAATGCCGCGACGCGCCGGACATTGGCATCCGGGTCCTTCAAGCCCTCGTGCAAAACCGGCAGGCTGGAGTCGAAATAAGCCTTCAACGAGCCGCCGCCCAGACTGGCCAGGGCGCGCGCGCGAACGCCCGGGTCCGGGTCGCGCGCCGCCCGGGTGAGAATCGCCTGGCGGGCGGCGTCCTCATGGCCGGAAATCAGACCGATGGCTTCCACGGCGTCCTGACGGATCACGATGGACGTGTTGGTGCTGGCCTTGGCCAGGAGATCAAAGCCCTCCACCCCAAACATGGGCGAATAATTCCGGGCGGGGGAGCTGTAGGCAACCAGCCGGATGGCATGCCGGGCAAGCAACGGATTGTCCAGCATTTGGCGATAAACCGGAATCGCCACCCGCGCGTCCTCACCGAGAAGAATCATGGCCTCCTGCGCGGCAAACCGCCAGTCCAGGTCGGAAAGTTGCTGCCAGCGCGCGGGATTGATATGGAGTTGCGCCAGTTTCCGTCGCAGCCACCATCGGCCTTTTTCCCGCCAGCGGGGACTTTGACCCGTCAGTTTGGAAATGAGAAAAGGAATGGCGTTCGTTCCGAAATGACGCATGGCCAGGGCGGCCGGATGATTCGCCGGCAAGCTGGCCGCGGACTTGCCCGCCAGCGTCGAAACCCAATAGGCCAGCGGCTTGCCTTGATAGACTTGGCGATCGCTGTCATCCCGCTGGATTAGCAGGACCGCGACCGCCACTCCGGCGACAAGCGCAACCATGGCAAGCATCCCCCACGCTCGTTTCATGTTGCCTCCATGCTTGCGTCCCGGGACGCCGTGTCATTTTTTCTTCAACGCGTCGGCCGCGGCTTGCTGGAACGCCTGGCGAACCTCGCTTGCGTCGCTGTTCGGAAAATTCGAGCGTTGCACCATCAACACATAGGCCACGCCCTTGACGGGGTCCATCCACGCCTGCGTGCCCCAGGCGCCGCCATGGCCAAATGTTCCCGGCGAGAGCATGGCCGGCACGCCCTCGTGGGGAGTGCGAAGGATGCAAGTCCCCAAGCCCCAGCCATAGTTGGCGCCGTGCTGCCCAAACACGGCGTTCTGGAAGAAGCCGGTCGGCAGGCTGCCGGTTTGCGGCGTCTTGATGAATTTCATCGCGGCGCGGGCCAGGTAACGATGTCCCTTGAACGTGCCGTCGTTCAATAGCATTTGGCAAAAGCGCGCGTAGTCGGGCGCGGTGGAATAGAGTCCGCCGTTGCCGAGCGGCGGGCGGTTGCGCGTGCCGAAGTCCGCCCGTGGCGCCACCGGCTCCAGATTGCCGGATTCTTTGTTCTTCGCATAGGCCGTCACCAACCGGGCGCGCTGCTCATCGTTGGGATAGAATGTGGTGCTGGTCATGCCCAGAGGATCGAACAGTCGCTTTTGCAAAAAGTTGTCGAAGCTCATCCCGCTCACCACCTCGACGATGCGGGCCGCCGCGTTAATGCCGCTTTGGGTGTAGCTCCATTTCGATCCTGGCTCGTATTGCATCGGCGCGGCCAGCCAGACCGGCACGAGCTCGGCGAGCGTCCTTGCTTGTTGCGCCCGCGGACCGCTCGCCTCGCCCAGTCCGGAGGTGTGCGTAAGGATTTGCGTGATGGTGAGATTCGCCGGTTTGCCTGACGGAGTCTTCAAGCTGGCAAATTCGGGCAGATATTTCGCAACCGGATCAGCGACATTCAGCTTCCCTTCATCCTGCAACATGAGCACGGCCACGGCGGTGACTGGCTTGGTCATGGACGCGATCCAGAACAATGTGTCCGGTGACATCGGTTTGTGGGCGGCCACATCGGCAAAACCGGTTGTCTCCAAATGCACGATCTTGCTCTTGTTGACGACGACGGTGACCGCGCCGGCCACCTCGTTCTTCTCGACCATTGCTTGCATTGCGGCGCCAACACCAGGCAAGCGAGGTTCCTCCGCGAGGGCGGTGATCACCACAGCAACGGAGAACGTGAAAAGAAATCGCGCGGGATTCATGGAACGGAATTCAATCGCCCCTGCTGATTGGGGTCAAGTTTCGCCTCCGGACGACACGCCGCTCATTTGTTGCCCGGTTTGTGATTGGCTATTTCGTCAAAATCGGCTATGAAAATCCCGCTCGTGCCGCTGACGTGCCAAAGGGGAATTCGTGCAGCGCCCCTCGAAAATCAGAGATCTTTTGCAAATTACCCAAACATGACTTCCCATTCTCCGTCACCGTTGCTGCTGGTTTTGAACGCGGGCTCATCGAGCCTGAAGTTTGGCGTTTTCGAGGCGCGGGGAGGCGCCTGCGTGGCGCGCGGACTGGTGGAGCGAATCGGCGCGGCCAACGCCGAGTTGACGCTCACCGACACCGGCGATCATTCCACGCGCCAGGTTCCCATTCTGGCGCCCACGCACGCCGAGTGCGTCGGGCCGGTGCTGGATGAAATCATAAAAATCACCGGGGACCGCCTTGCCGCCGTCGGGCACCGGCTGGTGTATGGCGGCGAGCGCGCCAGCGCCCCGGCCAAGGTCGATCCCGCGCTGATCGAGGAGTTGCGGCGCGCGAGTCCGCTGGCGCCCGAGCACTTGCCCGCCGAGATTGAGATCATTGAGGCGGTGACCTGCCAGTTCCCAAATTTGCCCCAAGTGGCCTGCTTCGACACCACGTTCCATCACCACCTGCCGCGCGTGGCGCGAATGCTCCCGATTCCCCGTCGTTACGAGGCCAGGGGCATCCGGCGGCACGGTTATCACGGCTTGTCCTTTGAGTTTCTGATGGAAGAGCTGCGCCGCCTTCACGA
>CAZMLP010000923.1:0-2748 GCA_964566745.1 uncultured Verrucomicrobiota bacterium
ATTTGAACAACCTCCGGTTCGCGCCGGATGGCAAACTCACCGCGCTGGGATACGACGGCCGGGTTTGGTCGCTCAAGGACACAAACGGCGACGGCATCGAGGACACGGCCGAGCCGTTTTGGGACAAACCGACATTGAGCGTGCCGGTGGGCATGGCGTGGACCACCCGCGGCCTCTATGTCTCGTCCAAGGGGAAGGTCTCGCTCCTGCGCGACACGGATAGTGACGGCAAGGCGGACGTCGAGGAAATCATCGCCAGCGGCTGGCCTGGCACGGACGTGGGCAGCGGTGGTGTGGACGCGACGGCGGTGACGGTTGATGCGGAAGGCAACGTTTATTTTGGTCTGCTGGTGGCGGATTACTCCAACGCGTACCGCCTGCGCAAGCGCAAGGAATTGAAGCCCGAGGAAAAAGGCTGGCTGGAGGCGCGCGGGGACAAGGGTGGCGATCCCGAGGAGGAGGTCTCGCTCTACGATCTCGATTCAAAGCGTGGAACAATCCAGAAATGGAATGCGAGCAGGCACAAGCTGGAGACGGTTGCGACCGGTATTCGCGTGCCGTACTCGCTCGCCTTCAACCGCGCGGGCGATCTTTTCAACACCGACCAGGAGGGAGAAACGTGGATGCCGAATGGCAACCCGCTGGATGAATTGAATGTGATTTTGCCGGGCAAAAACTATGGTTTTCCGCCCCGGCATGAGCGATGGCTGCCACGGCTCGTAAGCGAGCCGCCGGTGGTCGCGTTTGGCCCACAACATCAAAGCTCATGCGGTCTGGTGTTTAACGAGCCGCGCAATCCGGTGAACTCCCGCCCCGCGAAAGATGGCATTCCCCTGCCCGCCTCGCCGGGACAAGGCCGTTTCGGCCCGAAATGGTGGGAGGGCGATGCCATTGTCGCGGGCGAATCGCGGGGAAAAATCTGGCGTGTCCGGCTCGTCAAAACCCCGCACGGCTATGTCGGCAAGGAATATATCATCGCGCGCCTCTCCATGCTGACCATGGACGTCGCCATCTCGCCGAAGGGCGATCTCTACGTTTGTTGCCACAGCGGCGGGCCTGATTGGGGCACCGGTCCGAACGGTCCGGGCAAGATTTTTAAAATCTCTTACACCGATCCCGCGGCGCCGCAGCCGGTCGCCGCCTGGGCTAACAGTGTCACCGAAGTGCGGGTGGCTTTTGACCGGAAGCTCGATCCCTCCATCACGAATCAATTTGCCGGGCGCGAGATCGAAAGCGGCATCAACGTGCGCGCCGGTGACCGTTACGAAGTGCTGAAACCGCCGTATCAAGTGGTGCAGAAACAGGAGACGATGCCGCGCTCGAAGCTGGCAATTCTTGGGGCGAAACTCGAAAACGACGACCAAACCCTCGTGCTTGAGACGGACCCCAACCTTGAGCCGGTGCAGTATGCCCTGGCTATTCCCGGTGTGAAGGCGCCCGGCAGCGGCGGCGCGGGCGAGACGGTGGATGTTGCTTACGATCTGAGCGGCGTCTCCATCTATTCGTCCAAATACAAGCCGCTCATGTCAAAACCAGCGGTGCGCAAACTGGCACGCAAGGCCGGAATGCAGACCACCGAGGCCGCTTGGGGCGTCTGGCTGCCGCATCCCGAGATGGGAGTTTCCTCGGCGTTTTTTTCCCCGACCGCCAGCTTCGCCGAGGACGCGGACCGCCTCAAGGCCGGCCGCTCAATCTCGTATTACGTCAGCACGCGCCTCAATCTGCCGTTCACGAACGCAACGCTGCACATCAAGTCCGCCAGCCCGTTCCAACTGAACGCGCCCGGAGCGCAGATTTTCCTGACCAATTCCCATGTCGCCGGAACCTCGCATTTGCTCGACGTGCGCGTGACCGGGTCCCTGCAAAAGCAGGCTTGCGACCTGATTTGGAAAAGCGACGCGCGCGATTTGCAGATCACCTACTCCACAGACGTTGATCCAACCGAGCGTCCCCTGCCGCCACGCTTTTTGCTCGCCCCCTGGCTGATTGACGACTTCGAGGAGGACAACGAGGAAGCCAAGCCGGGGTCCGCCGCTCCGGTGGCTGAGAGCGAGCCCGGGGATTGGGAGCATGGCCGCGAGCTATTCTTTGGTGACCAATTGAAATGCTCCACATGTCATCGCATTCGCGGTGCCGGCCAAACAATCGGGCCGGACTTAAGCAACCTGGTGTATCGTGACACCGCCAGCGTGCTGCGGGACATTCGCGAGCCGAGCGCGCTAATCAATCCCGACTATGTCACTTACAACATCACGCGCACCGACGGCGAGACCTTGACCGGGTTCATTCGCGCGAACGAGCCGACCGCGTTGCGCATCTTTGGCGCGGATGGACGCGAGGTGGTCGTGCCGCGTGCGGAGATCAATGACTTTCGCCCAAGCGCGGTTTCGCTCATGCCCGCGGGTTTGATTGACGCGTTGAAGGAATCGGACGTGAAGGATTTGCTCACGTTCCTCCAAAACGAGCCGCCAAAACACACACGCGAGGAAGCATTAAAAGCGATTGGGACCGGGACGAACAAGGTAGCGCCGGACAAGAAGGTGAATATAGTGCTGGTCGCCTCCAAACAGGATCACGGCCCGGGCCAGCACGATTATCCGGCGTGGCAAAAGTCATGGCACAGCCTGCTCGGCGGGGCCGCCAACACAACGGTTGCAGACGCGTGGCAATGGCCAACAGTGGAGCAGTTTCAGTCGGCGGGCGTGATCGTTTTCTATTATTGGAACCACGATTGGAACGAGGAGAAGT
>CAZMLP010000924.1:0-12530 GCA_964566745.1 uncultured Verrucomicrobiota bacterium
GAACGAAGACATCCGCCGCTTGATACAAGCGCGCCATGTCCTCCGCCGGAAGATTGGCCAGCACACGGACGCGATGGCCGAGGGCGGTTTCCGCCTGGCGACGGAAGGCTTGATGGTCCGCGCCACTCGCCGCCCCCGCCAGCACCAGCCGCGCGGGCGCCGCCGGGTCAAGCCGGGCGAATTCGGAGACGATCCAATCAAGCCGCTTGTTGCTTCCCGGCGAGTAATCTCCGACGGCCAGCACCACAAAATCCTTCGCGTCGATGCTTCCAGAGAATAGCGCTGGTCGAACCCTCGCCGGGTCGGTCGCGGGCGCGAACCTCGTGGTGTCCGCCAAGTGCGGGATTGCAAACCATTTGCCAGTATCCATTCCGGTGGCGAGAGCTTGTTCCAAGTACCAAGGCGCCAGCACTTGGGTGAAATCAAACCGTGCGCACCATTCCGGTCCCAGGAGCAGCCCGTCCTTGTAAAGAACCCGCGTGCCGAGGGATCGCGCCTGTTTCAGGATTCCCATCGCCAGCGCCGGATCGGCAATGTGCGTGATGCCGTGGGAATGGTTCCGCAGCCAGCGGCGGAGCGACACTGTGAAAGTTCGTTGCTCCAGCAAGTAACGTTGATGCCAGGAAAGGCAGCGAGTGAGCGCGGATTCCCGGGGCCAATTCCATATCTGAACGTACGGGCAGGAACCCCCCGGCCTTGGGCCGCCGCCCAGCAGCGTGATGTCCACTCCCGCCGCGTGCAACGCCGAGGCCGCCGTGACGGCCCAGGTCTCGTTACCGCGTCGCACATGGCCCAGCCCGGAACAGGCGAGGGCGATGCGCGGGGGCGTGCTCATGAAGAAAATGCCTTTCAGCCGCGAAGCGATTGCCAGCCGCGGGGCGCAAAACGGTCTCGGGCTCGTTTGGAATCCATGGTGGCCAGGAAACTTGGGGTTTCCCACTGCCGCAACGGCGAGACCGGGCGGTCGGGTGGTTCGAGGCGGGGACCGGACAATCGCGGACGAAGGGCGAAAATTTCAAACCCGCGCCGCTGGAGAAATTGCGCGACTGGCGAGGGGAAATCGCCGCGCTCCTCGAAAATGATTTCTCGCACGCGGCGCTCGCGCAGCAGCGCTTCCGCGCCCTCCAGCACCGGCAGTTCGTGGCCCTCCACGTCGATCTTAAGGACGCCGATTCGGTCCCCGGCCGCCAGTTCTTTGGTCAGGGTCGTCATGGCAATCGGAATAGTTGGGGCATGGTTGCCGGTGGTGTCTGATTGAATCCGGGCCAGCCCCCGGTTTTCCTCGAAGCGATCCGGCACGGCGAGCCGGGCCTCGCCGGAATGATTTCCCAACGCGAGCTGCCGGGCCTCAACGTTGGTCCAACCGCGAGCTTGTTGCCAGCCGGCGGCGTTGGCGGCGAAATCCTTGAACACATCGGGATGCGGCTCGAAGGCAATCACCCGGCCTCTCCGGCCGGCGCGCACCGACAGGATGCTCGACATATAACCGATGTTGCCGCCGACATCGATCGTCAACTCGCCGGGATCGACCAGCCGCCAAAGCGCCTCGGTGACGCAAAGGTCAAACACACCCATTGCCCAAATCTGCCGGCCAATATCCTCGCCGGGCCGGATGGTCAGGGGCATGCCCCAAGGGAGGCGCACTGTCTCGTGGGGGCGCGGCGCTCCGCCAAAGACTCTCGCCACACGCCGCCAGATTTGCGCCGGGTGGCACATATATTCCGGCTTGGCGAGATTGGCGAAAAGATTCACGCGTGATTAAGCGGCTTCGGCGCGCGAAGTTGATGATAAAAATCCAAACCGCGCGCGGCAACCTTGTCCCAAGTGAAGTTTTTCTCCACATGCTGGCGCGCGGCGACACCCATTTCGACACTCAGCGCGGGATCCTGAAGGAATTGCTCGACGCGATGACGCAGCATTGCCGGATCATTGGGCGGCACGATCCATCCCGTTTTGCCGTCGAGGACCAGTTCGGGCAGGCTCGCGGTTCGGGTGACGATCACCGGTTTGCCGCAACTCATTGCTTCCAAGGTGACGAGGCCCAACAGCTCGGATTTGTCGTCACCGGGATTTTCGGAGGGCAGGGACGGTTGCAACACCACGTTCGCCCCGGCGTATTGGCGGGCGAGTTCCCGGTCATTGGCGTCGAAAATAAATTCCACATTCTTTCCCTGCGCTGCCTGGCGCAGTTTGGTGACGTAGGCGTCATCGTAAGGGCGGCCGACCACATGCAACGGAGTTTCCGGGGCAAGAGCTTGAATCAGGGGCAGCACACCTTTGTGGGGAAGCAAGCGGCCCGCGTAGAGGGCGTAGCCTTGGGGCTGATTGGCGACAGGGGAGAATTGCGCCAGATTGACGCCGCCGTAGAGAATGGTCCGCGGTTGTTTCCAGTTCGTAAAAAAAAGGGAGGCATGCCGCGAGAGCAGGGCCAGGCCGCAGGCCAAGCGGTTCAGGTTACAACGCGGCGAAATCTTTTGCAGATATGTGCTCCAGCATGGGCCGCCACCCCCCACGTCCGTAAGGACGATGGTCTGGCGGCGCCATCGTCCGGCCAGCAAAAGCCAGTCGGCGAGAGGAGTGGGGAAGACCATGATGTGAAGGACATCGTAGTCGCGCAGCGCCTTGGAACTGGCGGCGCTTATGGGGAAGCCGCGTCGTTGATCAAGATGACGGGTGGAAAACACCCGAATTTCCAGTCTTCCGTCCGTTTGCCTGGAAGGCTGCAAGTCGAAGAGGCCCAACGTGACCGGGACGAGTTCCGCCAATGCCCGGGCGTATTCCAAAGCGTACCGCTCCCCTCCACCGACCACCCGATCCCGGGCAAAGTAAGAGGCGGGAATGACAAGCACTCTGGGGCGGTCGGCAGGCACACGGGGATAATATCAGAAGGTATCGGCGTCGAAAAACCAAAAGTGCGGCGATGCGCCACCTTCCAAGTCCGAGACCCATCTTGCAAGTGGTTCAAAAATAATTTGTTACAACGGAACCGAACCGGCGACGACGTCGGGTTGACCGGCTTTGGCAATCGCCGGTTTTGGATTTCGAACCCGATCCGCCCGGAAAAACATCACTGATCGCAATAAAAGTATTGTCATCGGGAAAAGACTCGTGTAAACACTGAGTTCGTAGGGCGTTACAGTTGATGGCAGCGGAATGCGGGACATAATTTCGTTGGCCGATTTGAGAGCGAAAAAGCGTTGGTGGTTGATTTTTTGGCACGCTTAGTGCGGTGAATTCGCGGAAGTTTCAAAGATTGGCTTGACGTTCAAATGGAAAGCAGATAGGAAAGGCCAATAGTAACTGTAGCCAGAGGCGATTTTTTGGAAATTTAAATCGAAATCTCGAACAACAAACGCAGTTAATTATGACTACAACAAAGGCTCGCGTTCTGAAGCTGGTGGCCACTTTCGTGGCTGGTCTGGCAGTTTGCGTTTCCGCAAAGGCTCAATCGGAAATTGTTTACAACAACACCGCAAATCCTTCCGGGGATTTCAATGCATCGTATTCGAGTGCTTTCGAATTTGGTGATGAAGTGGCTTTGCAAGGAGTTGGCCGCACGTTGACCGACTTTCAGTTCGAGTATTTCGGAAGCCTGACCGAGGACGCGAGCAAGTTCATGTTGCTCTCCATCTACAAGGCGGATGGCACCAGCCCGGCTGGATCGCCCGGCACCTTGTTGTTCCAGACTGATCCGATTCAAGTCCACAATGGTTTTCAATCGGTGGAGCTTTCCGGTATCAGCGGAGTTACGCTTTCCGACGATATTATTTGGACCATCACGCCGTTCGGCATCAATAACAGCGCCGACAAAGTCTCTTTGTTGCTGTATGATCCCCCCACGATCGGCAGCAGCGCAAACGACTTTTGGCAAAAAGACGCGAGTGGTTGGACCCGCACGGTTCTCAATAATTCCAGTGGTTCTGCCATCGCCAATTTTGGCGCCAAGATCACTGTGGTTCCCGAGCCGACCGCTGGCCAGTTGCTGATGCTCGGTGGTGTGGGTTACTTGGTGTTTGTTGGTTACAAGCGCCGGACAGCCCGCACGGCCTGATCGATTTAACAAATCTTTTCCAGAAAGCACGGGTTTATCCCGTGCTTTTTTATTTTTATCGATCGGGGATGAACCCATCATTCCGAGGTCTGGCTCCAGCGAAATGATTATGGATTCCACGGTTTGCATGTGTAGGGCCTTCCAACTTGTCCTGGGCTGCAGTGTTATTTTGACGGCTGCAGCGGCTGACGGTCCCAAGCCTTTGGGCTTCATGGGTCCGGAGATATTTCCGATCGAAAACCAAATCAACCAGTTGCGGGTTGCTGATTTGGATGGCGACGGCCTGCAAGATTTGGTGGTGGTCAACAATGCGCGTTCAAAAATCACTTTTTTGCTCAATCGGACGGGTAAACCCGAGGCCAAGGGCAAAACCGTTGGGGTCACGCCAGGATTGAACGATTTGCCCCCCGGTTCCCGATTTCACCTCGATTCAATTTCATCCGAAAAGCGAATTTCGGCGTTGGTGGTGGCGGATTTGAACGGGGATGGCCGGCCGGACTTGGCGTATTATGGCGAGCCGAGGGAACTGGTGGTGCTTTATAATGAGGGGACGAATGGATGGAGCACGCCCAAGCGTTGGCCGGTGACGGACGGCGTGCTGGACGCAAACGCGCTTGTGGCTGGAGATATCAATGGTGATCACCGCCCGGACCTCCTGTTGCTGGGCGAGAAGCAAATTCATATTTTAACCCAGACCCCGGAGCACAAACTCGCGGAACCGGAGCGGCTGCCTTACGCGGGCAACGTCAAAGGCATCCAAATTACTGATTTGAACGGAGATGGGCGGGAGGATTTGCTGCTGGTTAACTGGGAGCATGCAAATCCGCTGCGATTCCGGCTCCAAAACGAGTCCGGGCAGCTTGATCCCGAGACGCACTTTTCGATGCCGCCCATCCGCTCCTATTGGGTGGACGACTTGGACGGCGACCACGTCGCGGAAGTGGTGACTATCGCGCAGCAATCGGGGCGGGCGCTCCTCTCCCAATTTAGGAGCAAACCGGCTGAATTGCTTTCCGGAACATTGCGCCACGGCCAGTTTCAAATCTTGCCGCTAAACCGGACGGAAAAAAACCGGCGCGGCGTCACTTGGGCCGATTTGAACAAGGACGGCCTGCCTGATTTGCTGGTGGCAGAGCCGGACAGTGGACAGATTAGCGTCTATTCACAGAAGCCGGATGGTTCGTTAAGCGCGGCCAAAACATTTCCCTCGCTCACCGGAGTGACTGAACTGGCCACCGCCGACTGGGATGGTGACGGTTTGCCCGAAATTTTTCTGCTTAGCCAGGACGAGCGTCAGATCGGTGTGACACATCTGGATGCCAGCGGCCGGTTGCCGTTTCCCAAGATTTTGCCGATTTCCGGCCGCCCCATGGTGATGGCGGCGGGGGAACTGCGCGCGAAGGGGCAGGCTGTCCTCGCGGTGCTGGTGGACCAGGAGGGCCGACGGGAACTGCAAATTTTCACGCCGGACGGGCGAAGTTCCACGCAGAAATTGAGCGAGAGCTTCAAGGCCAACCCGGAGACGATGCTGATTCACGACGTGAACCAGGATGGCGCCAATGACTTGGTGGTGCTTATTCCCTATGAAAAGGTGAAATTGCTGGTGCAAGGCGAAGTGGGCGCGTTTGAGGAAATGGACGTGGCCCCGCCCGGTGGCAACTCGGAGCAGCCTTGGACGGCGCGGCTTGATGTGGATGGCGATGGGAAGCCGGAATTGCTGCTCGCACAAAAAAATTTCGTCCGGGCGGTGGTGTTGCAATCCGACCGGAAGGCGGGGGACGACAAGGCCAAGGCGACTTGGTCCTTCAGTGTGAAGGAGCAAATCAATGGCGCGGCCAGCAACTCGCGAATCACCGGCGCCACCGCGTTGCCCAACGGGACCAATCATGTGGATTCCGTGTTCCTTTTGGACGCGGAGCGCAAGGCGTTGACGTTGTGCGAGCGGGATCAATCCGGCGTCTGGCAGGTCATTCGTAACCTGCCGCTGCCCGTGAGTGATTTTAACCGTCTCCAATCCGTCCGGCTGGGCGGCGACAAGCCGAACTGCGTCGCCTTCACAGGAGCGAACTCAGTGGCGTGGATGCGTTTCAACGGATCTGTCTGGGAATTGGCGGAGCTGGATGGTTACGAAACCCCGGTGAAGGACGGTTATCTCAATGATTTGGTCTCGGGCGATTTAAACAACGATCATCGACGCGAGCTGATCTTCATGGAAACCGCGAAAAACTACCTGGATATCGTTGGTTACGTCGCACCGCATAATCTTATTCCCTCCCAGCGCTGGCAGGTCTTTGAGGAGCGCACTTTTCGCAATCGTCGCGGGGACGGTGCCGAGCCCAGGGAGGCGGTGGTGGCGGATGTCACGGGGGACGGCAAGAATGATTTGATCATCGTGGTGCATGACCGGGTGCTGGTTTATCCGCAAGAGTAATGCGTTTTGCAATCCTGCGCCGGGCAAATCGCGGGATTGGCCATCCGTGATTCAGTTGACACCCGCTTTCTTGCGACGCTAGCTTGGCTCGTATCCAAACGTGAATCCTCTGCGGCGACCAGCCAGTCCAATTCATCCCGTTTCGGCTGCCAATTTTCATCATTGGCTGGTTGTCATTGTTTGTTTCCTTGCCGGGACATCGATGGATCCAGCGGTCCAAGGTGATGCTCCCGCCTGGCATCAGGAGAATGGATACCGCTGGTCACCCCTGGCAATTCCGGCTCAAGGGCATAGTGGCTTCGCCGCGCTCCCTCCCGCCGAGACGGGCGTCAATTTCACCAATTTCCTGGCGGAGTATTCAATTGCCACCAACCGGGTGTTGGCGAACGGCTCGGGTGTCGCGATAGGAGATTACAATCGGGACGGACTGCCGGACATTTTCCTTTGCGGGTTGGAAACGCCGAGCGTTTTGTATCGCAACCTTGGCGGTTGGAAGTTCAAGCCGGTCACCTCCGAGTCGGGGATCAATCTGGATAAAGTGGCTTGTCGCGGGGCCGTGTTCGCCGACGTGAACGGCGATGGTTTTTTGGATTTGCTGGTGACGACTTTTGACGAGGGAGTGCGCTGTTTTCTCAATGACGGCCACGAAAGATTCGCGGATGCCACCGCCGCTGCCGGGACTCGCAGCCAGTATGGAAGCATGACCATGACCCTCGCGGACGTGGACGGGAATGGCACGCTCGACTTGTACGTCGCTGACTACCGGCCCAGCGACATGCGCGACAAGGGGAAACTCTCGCTTCCGGCGGTAAATGGCCAACCAATAATCCCGCCGAAGGATCGAAACCATTTTCAGATTAAAGACGGTCATGTGCAAGAGTTTGGCCAGCCTGACCAGTTGTTCCTCAACGATGGCGCGGGGCATTTCCGGGAAGCGTCGTGGACGGATGGAACTTTTCTGGATGAGTCGGGCGCGAAACTGGCAGGGGCGCCACTGGACTGGGGGTTGACCGCCTCTTTCCGTGACGTCAATGGCGACCTCGCGCCGGACCTGTATGTCTGCAACGATTATTGGACCCCGGACCGTTTTTGGATCAACGACGGTCACGGTCATTTCCAGGCCATCGAGCCGCGCGCGTTGCGACACACCAGTTCCAGTTCGATGGGGGTGGATTTCGCGGACTTGGATCGCGACGGGATTCTGGATTTTTTCGTGGTGGACATGCTCAGCGCGGACCCGCGCCTGCGCAAGCGCCAGAGCTGGGCGGAGAAGCCGGTGGCGGCCATGACTGGCGTTATCAACGACCGTCCCCAAGTCATGCGCAATACGCTTTTTCGCGGGCGAACTGACGGAACTTACGAGGAGATTGCCGATTTCGCACGGCTGGCCGCCTCGGATTGGTCATGGAGCCCGGTGTTTGTGGACGTGGATCTGGATGGCTATGAGGATCTGCTAATTTCCGCCGGGCATTTTCGCGATGTGCAAGACCAGGACGCCGAGCGCTCAATTCAGGCCAAACAACATCCGTGGCCGCCGTTCAAAGACGAGGCGTCCCGCCAGCAAGCCTATTCGCGGGAATTGATGGAGCATTACCGGATTTATCCGCCGCTGGACATGCCCATTCGGTCGTTCCGCAATGCGGGCGGTTGGACGTTCACGGACACCACCAAGGACTGGGGCACGGGCCAATTGGCAGTCCATCATGGCATGGCGATGGGGGATTTGGATGGAGATGGCGATCTGGACCTGGTCGTGAACAACCTGAACGGCGCCGCCACGATTTACCGCAACGAGTCTTCCGCCGGACGCGTTAAAGTGCGATTGAAAGGCAAAGTCCCGAACACGGAGGGAATTGGCGCGAAAGTGACCCTGCTGGACGGCGCGGTTCCCGTGCAGACCTCGGAGATTATTTCAGGCGGGCGTTATCTTTCCGGCTCGGAGGCGTGCGTGGTTTTTGCGACGGGGAAGGCAAGGGATGGAATGACTCTTGAGGTGCGCTGGCGTGGTGGAACCGTCTCGACCATTACCGGAGTCCAGGCCAACCGCTGCTATGATATTGATGAGCAAGTCAGCCAACCCGCCCCATCGAGGAAAAAACCGGTGACATCACCGATGTTTCGCGACGTGAGCGAATCACTGGCCCACACGCATCACGAGTCCGATTTCAATGATTTTGAGCGGCAGCCGCTTTTGCCGTTCAAGTTAAGCCAGGCGGGGCCTGGCATCGCGTGGTTTGACCTCGATGGAGACGGCCACGAGGATCTGATTGTCGGCGCGGGGCGTGAGGGCAAGGCGACCGCGTTTCGCTCGGACGGCAAGGGTGGGTTCAGTCGCATGGATGCTCCTGAAGCGGCGCCGGATGATCTGGCTGGATTGGCTGGATGGACCGATCCGGCGGGCAATCGCATGATTTTTGCCGGGGTGACTGGCTACGAGGCGCCAATTGAATCCGCATTGAAAGCGTATGAGCTGAAGGGGACGAACTTTGCGTCACGCCCTGTCTTTCCCGTGGCCTCCCACTCGGCGGGGCCCGTGGCGATCGGGGACATTGATGGCAAAGGCAACTGGACAATGTTCATCGGAGGCGGGGTTTCCCCGGAGCATTACCCGTTGGGAACGCCCTCGCTGCTCTACTTTTACGATGCCGGGGAGTGGAAGCTGGACGCGCGAAACAGCCCGATGCTGGACAATTTGGGAATCGTCAATGGCGCGATTTGGAGCGACTTGAACGGGGACGGAAATCCCGAACTGATCGTCGCTTGTGAATGGGGGACGATTCGTGTTTGGCAACCGCGCGCGGGGATTTTTCACGAAATCACCACGGAACTGGGATTGGCCAGGATCACGGGCTTGTGGAAGGGCTTGGCCGTGGGTGATTTTGACAATGATGGCCGGATGGACATCGTGGCGGCCAATTGGGGGCTGAACACGCCGTATCAGGCCTCGTCGGCACGCCCGCTCACCCTGGTTCATGGCCAGTTGTTCCGGCCGGGAGTCACCGATTTGATCGAGACGGAATACGATCCCCTCACCGGGGGGTTGACCCCTCGTCGGCAGATATTGACGCTGGGCGCCTCGTTGCCGTTTTTGTTCGAACAATTTGCAAATGCCAAGGCGTACAGCGAGGCGGGTTTGGCGGAGGTGCTCGGCGAGCGAAAAGTGCTTGCCCGCCAGGCGACCGTCACCACACTGGCCACGACCGTTTTCCTCAATCGGGGCGGGCGGTTCGAGGCCGTGCCACTTCCAATGGAGGCGCAACTGGCCCCGGCGTTCAGCGCCAATGTCTCGGACTTTGATGGCGACGGTTCCGAGGACATTTTCCTCAGCCAGAATTTTTCCCCTTTTCAACCCGAGACGCCCCGGGCGGACGCCGGGCGGGGACTCCTGCTGCGGGGAGATGGCAGGGGACATTTCACCGCCATGCCTGGCGAGCGGAGCGGATTGCTCGTGGCAGGCGAGCAGCGAGGGGCGGCGGCGGGCGACTTTAATGAGGATGGCCGCGTGGATTTGGTGGTGACACAAAACGGCGCCGCCACCCGCTTGTTTCAAAACACGAGCGCAAAACCGGGTATGCGAGTCAGGCTCGAGGGCGGAGTGACCAACCCCTGCGGGGCCGGGGCGATCCTGCGGCTGCGATTTGGCGAACGATTCGGGCCCGCGCGGGAAATCCATATGGGATCGGGCTATTGGTCTCAAGATGGCGCGGTGCAGGTGCTAGCCACCCCCGCTCAACCGGCGTTAATCCAAGTGCAATGGCCCGGAGGCAAGATAACCACCACCGCGTTGCCCCCGGATATAGCGGAGATCGCCCTCAATCAAAACGGGGAAATTATGTCGCGTCGTTAAGATCTCGTGAGGGTGGCTACCGCGCGTTCCGCGATAATGGGGAAAGAACGGTGATATAGAGATCGGTGAAAGAATATACCTGGTTAAGAATCCCACCGGCTCCATTGTTGCCCGTTTCACTTCTGCAAAACGTTTATTTTCAGTCCTCTTTCGAGCCTCTCTCCGTCCTCTGTGTAAGTGTTCTTTCGCGGATGTCGCCCGCATTCGGCCTGGTTTGACGGTCGTGGCGTCTTGACATGGAAAAAGAAGTGATTGGCCATGGAAGCGGGAATTTTCGCCGGTTCGTCGCAACCTCGATCTATATTTCATCACAAAGTGGTTGACTTGATGCGGGAGTTTCGGCAACAAGGGAGCACGGTCCCAAACAACCTATAGCCAAACTAACTCTGTCGTATGAATTCTATGCATGCGAAGTCATGTGTACCCATCCGTCTCGCGATAGTAATCGCAGGACTGGCGTTATCCGTCTTTGCGCAAGCGCAAAAGAACGTGATCCAACCGGGCGATCACATCATTGCCTCCTCGCCGAACAGCCCCGGCTCTGAAGGGGTGGCCAACGCCATTGACGGCACTCAAAGCAAATATTTGAACTTTGACAGTGGTCGCGATGGCAAAGACGAGTTTCACTTTTCACCATCGGGTTTTGCGGTCACTCCGAGCGTGGGAGTCACTCAAATCATTGGTGTTTCGCTGCAGTCCGCCAATGACAGCCCGGGCCGCGACCCGAAGGGCATCACTGTCGAGGGTTCAAACGATGACACTCTGGCGGACTTCAATTCCGGCACTTGGGAATTGATCTACTCGAATGACGCCATCCCGGCTTGGACAGACCTTTTCCCTGGCGGTGGCAATGCCGATCGTTTCAAAGTCCAAACGTTCTATTTCACCAACCACAAAGCCTACAAACATTACCGCTGGATCACCACCGCGACCCAAGGGCACGACAACAGCATGCAGATCGCTGAAGTGCAATTGCTCGGTCGTGTGTTGCCGAGCAATGTAATTCAGCCGGGTGATCCAATTCTCGCCTCCTCGCCGAACAGCCCAGGCTCCGAGGGCGTGGCCAACGCCATTGACGGCACCCAAAGCAAATACCTGAACTTTGACAGCGGTCGCGATGGCAAAGACGAGTTCCACTTCTCCCCCTCGGGTTTTGTGGTGACTCCGTCTCTCGGCGAGACGCTCGTGACGGGAATTTCCCTGTTGTCAGCCAATGACAGTCCGGGCCGCGATCCGAAGGGCATTACGGTTGAGGGCACGGATGATGACACCGCCACCTTTACGTCCGGTAATTGGGAGTTGATTTATGTTAACACCAACATCACCGCGTGGACGGAGCTCTTCCCGGGCGGCGGCAATGCGGATCGTTTCAAGACGCAAACCTTCCTCTTCGACAATTTCACTCCATACAAGCGCTATCGCTGGACAGTGACCGCCACTCAAGGACACGACAATAGCATGCAGATCGCGGAGGTCAGCCTGCTTGGCACGGGCGCGCCCAAGAACGTGATCCAGCCGGGCGACAAGATTTTCGCCTCCTCACCGAATAGCCCTGGTTCCGAGGGCGTGGCGAACGTGATTGACGGCACCCAAAGCAAATACCTGAACTTTGACAGCGGTCGCGACGGCAAAGACGAGTTTCACTTCTCGCCGTCCGGTTTCGCGGTCAGCCCCTCGGTCGGCGACACCACGATCATTGGTGTGGCGATGGAATCCGCCAATGACAGTCCGGGTCGTGATCCGAAAGCAATCACCATCGAGGGATCCAACGACGACACTCTCACCGCCTTCAACTCGGGCACTTGGGAAACGATCTATGTGAACACCAACATCATCGCCTGGACGGACCTATTCCCTGGCGGTGGCAACGCGGACCGTTTTAAGACCCAGGAGTTCTTCTTCCCGAACGTCAAGTCCTACAAGCATTACCGCTGGACGGTAACTGCCACGCAGGGGCATGACAACAGCATGCAGATCGCTGAAGTCCAACTTTTGGCGGTGAGCGACTCGGCGGATTGCAAAAAGGCCAGCTTCCTCGCTCAACCGGAAAACACGCCGGTTCTTTCCGGCCAGCCTGCGACATTCTACGTCACTGTGAATGGCCCGTGGCCGCTCCAATGGTATCGGGGCACGAACATCATCCAAGGCGCGACCGGCACCAGCTACACAACCCCGCCGGTGACCAGCGCCAACGCCGACGA
>CAZMLP010000925.1:0-4513 GCA_964566745.1 uncultured Verrucomicrobiota bacterium
ATTGCTCAATGGTGTCGAAGGACTCCGCTTGCAGTTGGCGGATTTGGCTCGCGCGATCCGCGCCCAGCAAACCCGGGTCGGGCGCCGGAATATCCGCGTCCAGCCGCAGGCGCAATTCATGAGCCACCGTCCGCGCCACACTCACACCGGCGCTTTGCAATTGGCGGATGTGATCCTCGGTGATGCCGAACACGTGGTTCAATGTGGTTTCGTCAATCGAGGTAAACTTGGTGATGATGCGGCCGGGGAAGTGCTCCTGATCGGGGTGAGGCTGGCAGAAAATATTCACCGTCGGGGGCGGGCAATCTCCGGGGCACGGAATGGTCAACGGATCGGCAGGCGGTGGTGGCACCGACGCGACGTTAATCCGGGACGAGCCCACCGGCGGCGAGGTCATGGTCACCGCGTTAACCGCCGCGGACTGCCCGTACGCCTGTGCCGCGCGCTCAAAGCGGCGTGTGTAATCCCGCAGTTGGGACCACGTCATCGCGGACACCGGAACCGGAGGCAGACCGGGTGGAAGGCTATTCGCGGAGGAGATTGGCTTGCCGGTTACCGGATCCATGTAAGTCTGGAAGCTGCAGGGATCCCCGTTGCTGTTGGCGAACGACATGCCGCCCGAGGCGCCCGTGATGAGAAAACCGGTTTGGGCCAGCGGAATGCCGACGCCCCCGGCGTTCACGTCCATGCACATGCCCACCGGCCCGGCGAGACTGAACGCCAGCAGGAATTTTAGTTTGTAACCGTTGTAACTGCCCGCGACCCGGCCGGTGAAGAACGGGTTGGGCGGGTTGCTGCTGAGCCCACCGATGTACACGCTCCCGCTCATCTCCTCGATTGGCGGGATCTCGGATCCCGGCGCCAGCGTAATCGCAAAGCCATCGAGCGAAAACACCGGTGTCGCGTCGGGAAGAAAGGTGACCTCCAGGTCGTTGATATCCCCGCTGAAATAAGGCTCGTCGGCGGGGATCGAGATGCCGCCCGAAAAAGTCAGCTTCACGTTGTCGGGATGAAGAATCTCGGGCAACTGCTTGGTCCCGTCCTTGAATTGAATCCGGGCCAGGGTTACATGAATCGGCAGTACATCCGCCAGGGCCCACTCGTTCTTGCGATACTCCAGTGTACCCGGCTCGAAGCGCGGCAGGAGCGGCACGCGCGAATTCGCGTTGTCGAAAACAAATCGCGTGTTTTGCAAACCGAACGCCGGGCCGTTGGGAATCGCGACCAGTCCCGTGAGAGTAATCGTGAAAGGGTTGGGCGGGTTCGGCGTGAAATTGAACATGTTGTTGAGGTTGTCCAACGTAATCGTCGCGCCCTTGATGGTGATGCCGTAGCTGCCGCCTACCGCCGGGCGAACCGATGCTGGAGCGGTTTGTCCGCCGCCGTTGCCCAAGATGAAGTCACCCGAGGTGGAGAGCCGGGTCAATTGCACGTCCGGCAGCCGGTCGGGAAAAAATGTCACCGAGCCGCAACTTTCGAGGGAAACTTGCGTTGGCGGCGGGTCACTGGCGTCAGCCACGGCGGAAGTCACCTTGCGAAGGTCCGATTCCGGGATCGCGAATCGCAGACCACCATTCAGGGTGAATTGCGGGGGACGCGGCGGGTTGGAAACCGGCTGGCCCTCCTGAATGGAGATGCCGGTCGCGATGTTGTTGCTTCCGCAACTCGATCCGCCCAACAATGTTAACGTGAATCCCTCACGGTCCAGCAACTTGAAATCCTGTCCTAGCGCCACCGTTCCACTCGGATAGCCGTTCAATTTCCAACCGCCATTGATGACATTGAATTGCATCTTCTGGTCATTGATGGGAATCAGCAGTGAGCCGTTCACTCCCTGCAACGACGGCAATTGGCGGCCTTGGAAGACCAGTGTTGCCGAGCACAATTGCGCGGCGAGGCCGGGAATTCCCGGCACGTCGAAGCCCAGATTCCCGAATTGCAGCGTGCCGTTCGCGGCCAAATCCACATCCCGGGTTTCCGGCGTGAACGTGACGCGAATCGTGGTGTTGCTTCCCAAGGCGACCACCGGCCCCGCGCCCGAGTCAGGGCAAAGGTTCGTCTGCCCGGACGTGAACATTTCCGGCAAGTGCAAGGCGCCGTTGGTGAGCACAAAAGAAATGTTCGTCGGGGTAAACTCGGCTTTCAGCCCCACATTTTCGACGAACAGAATGAAATTTGTACGAACGGGCTCAACTGGCACGGGGCCGGTGGGGAACAATCCGGCGCCGCCACCCACGCTCAACCGGCCAAATGCGCCGCGTGGGCGAATCCCTGTCAGGGTCGTGGCCAGTTCCAGCCGCGTCGAGCCAACGACCAAATACGCAATCTCGCCCAAAGCCACATTCTGTAACGTCACTTGCGCGTCGAGGCGGATGTTCGCCGAGTCGTTTTCGTCCTCAAAAATAAAGGTGCCATGATCCAGCGTGGCGATTTTTGGACCGACCTGAATCTGGCCGCTCAAACTGGCAAGGAAACGGTTCGTGGCATATTCGAGGCTCACTCCCGCCTGTTGCAAATGCATCCCTCCCGGCATGGCCCAGTCGTTGGTTGTGGCGCTGCTCGCGGCGAGCGACTTGATCTGTGGCGCGTTCCCGGCCAAGCCCAGATGAAGGCTGCCTGTCACGGCCACCGAGCGCGTGTCCCCCGCCTCGCCAGGCACCCTAAACAGCCCGCCCACTTTGAATTGAACATCCGTCTGTTGCCCTTGCGTCGCCAAGAGTTGCAGCACCGCTTGATTGCCGTCGGGCTCAATCCAGACGCCATTCCCCAAATGCGCTCTCACGGTGGAATTCAGTTCCAGCAGGTTATTGTTCACGCGCCCCCGCAATTCGACCGACTGGGGCGTCGGCGTTCCGGCGCCGCTCAACACCAGTCGTCCCGCCACCTTGATTTCGTAACCGGATTGATCCCCATAAACTCCGCTGATGATGGGCAGACGGGTCGCCGCATTGTCGGGATCAGCCAAGGCGTCCAATTTAAGACCATTGCCCAGATCAAGGGTGGTGGGCCGCCTTCGCCGAGAATGATTCGACCTTCACCACGCCGTTTGCCGCCACGGTCAACGCGAGACTTCCAGCGATTTGAACCTGGCGGGCCACCCCGTTCGCGCCGGGCACTTGAACATTGCCGGAAAGATTGAAGCGCGCCTTCGCGGCCGCGCCGCTGGTGACAATTTCCAGTTGAAGCGCGGGCAATTCGGCGCCCGATCCATCCAAAAGCGGGGTGATTTTGAAATTGTTGCCGAAATCGGCGAGGCCCACCGAAGCCAGAACCAGTTGGCTGTTTTGAATGCGGCCGGAGAGTTGCGCGCGCTGGACGATTCCGGGAGCCAGCAGTTGCCCGGCAAAGGTGATCTGGTAGCCGGCCTGGCGGTCATAATTGAGAGAGGCGACGGGCAGACTCTTCGTGGCGTCCGCCGGATCGGGCACGGCGGCAAGCCGGACCCCCGCGCCAAAATCAAAACTGGGAACGGCTGCCACGACATTCAAGGAGTCAACCTCCGTGCCGCCGTTGGCAGTGGCGCGAAAGCGCAGCCTGCCAGCCATCGAAAGCGGATGCGGCTGACTGTCCGCGCCCGGAACCAGGAGCTCGCCAGCCAGCGCCAGTTGCGCATGGCTCGCGCCTCCGACCACGACGCTTTCCAACTGCAAGACCGGCAGCGTGTTGCCATTTTGCGTCACGGGGCGGAATAAGATGTCCGCGCCCAGCTTCAACTGGCCTTGGGAAGACAGGGAGAAGCGCCCGTTGCTGATCTGCCCGCGCATGGCGATGTATTGCGCGCCCGGCAATTGAAGCTTGCCCGCGACGGCCAGCTCGTACGCTTGCGTTTGGGCATTGAAGGCGGCGCTAATCACGGGTGGAGCGGGATGGCTGGGATCAGAGATATCATCCGGCTCCAACCTCACCCCATCGCCTAAGTCGAGACTGCTGGCTGCCGACAGGCTGAACTGGTTGGCCGCGTAGGAACTTTGAAAATTGACCAAATTGAAAGTGACGCCGTTGACCGTGGCCTGCCCGTTAGCTTGCACGGAAAAGGCCCCGCGCGGATCGAGGCTGCCATTCACGAGGCTGAAAAACCCGAGATTGTTCACGCGGATCTTGCCGCTCAAGTTTTCCAAGGCCGGCAAATCACTTCCACGAAAAACGAGGCGACCAGAGCAAAGTTTTAGCGCGGCAGGGGTCGGCTGGCCAGGGGAAGCCGGCACCGCCACGCCAAAATTGGCAAAATCAATTCCACCGGTCAGCCGCAAGGTGGCGGTCGTGGCGGATTGGCCGAACGCGTGATCCAGGGTCAACGCGCTGCCTGGCGCGAGCGCGACACTCGGAACAGTTCCGGCGTTGGGCAGGCTCGTGTCTTGGGAGCACTCCCCCGCCGCGAGCGTCGTGAAACGGTCCGGCAAGCGGAGCACGCCGTTGGTCAACGCCATCAAAAGCCCGGTTCCGTTGAACGAGACCGACGCGAAGACATTGCTTGCGAACAGATTAAAATCCGCCGGACCCAAAACGCGGCCCG
>CAZMLP010000926.1:0-2197 GCA_964566745.1 uncultured Verrucomicrobiota bacterium
ATCTTCGAGGTGCGCGGCCTTTCCGAGAAAAAGGGCGCCAAGGACATGGACAAGTACAAGGGGGGCAGCGTCGCGGTGATCATCCACTGCGAGGGCGGGTATGTGTTGATCCCCAATTACTCGAGCGCCACCGCGTTCGACAAGCAAGGCATGGAGATCAAGAAATGGTCCGGCGCCACCGACCACTACGAGAATTTTATTAACGCCGTTCGCAGCCGCAAGCACACGGACCTCCACGCGGACATCCTGGAGGGCCACCTCTCCAGCGCGCTCTGCCACACCGGCAATATTTCCTACCGCTTGGGGGCCAGGAAATCCCCGGACGAGATTCGCGAAAAAATTCAATCCCACAAAGGCGCCGAGGAATCGCTCGGTCGCATGCGGGAGCACCTCGCGGCCAACGAGGTCAATCTGGGCCAGACTCCGCCCATTCTCGGCGAGTTTCTCGAAATGGACCCGGCGACCGAGCGCTTTACCAACAACCGCGAGGCCGACGCTCTGTTGATCCGGCACTATCGCCGCCCGTTTGTGGTGCCGCAACAAGTGTGAGCCGGGCCACCGCTCCCGCCCGCCCCGCTTATGTCCTTGCGCATTCCGGTCCGTCTCGCGTTCCTCCTGGCGCTCGCATGGATGACCCTTGAAGCGGGCGCCGCTGATGCAAAGCCGTCCCTTCCGCCCGGCTACAAATTGCTGTATCAACAGAAGTTTGACGCTGCCTCGAACCTGAGGGACTTCATTGTCCCCGATCCGGTCGCGTGGAAATGGACCAAGGAGGAGAAGGGCGGCTCGCTGGAACTGTTCCAGCAGAACAAATACGAGCCCGCGGTTCGCTCGCCCGTTAACATTGCGCTCATCAAGGACCGCGTCTTCACGGATTTCATCCTGGAGGCCGATCTGCTGCAAACGAGCAAGGATTACGGGCATCGTGACATGTGCCTTTTTTTTGGGTTCACCGATCCCGCGAAGTTTTATTACACCCACCTCGCCACGGCGGCGGACGAGCACGCGCACAACATTTTCATCGTGAACCGGCAGCCGCGCGTGAAGATCGCGAGGGAGACCACCAAGGGACTCGATTGGGGCCGCGACGTGTGGCACAAGGTCCGGTTGGAGCGGCGGGCGAGCGAGGGCACGATCAAAGTCTATTTCGATGATCTCACCAAACCGATCATGATCGCCGAGGACAAAACTTTTCCGAGCGGATATGTGGGCTTCGGCTCCTTCGACGACACGGGGAAAGTCACCAACGTCAAGATTTGGGGGCCGTCGGTGGAGCGGAAAACCGCCACCTTCTTCCAGCCGGCGGCGAAGTGACCCCGGCGGTCACTTTCACGCAAGTTCTTCTCCCTGGGCAGCACCTTTTGCTCGCCCTGTCTGCCGCGGTTTGAAAGACTTTCCGCGAATTTCAATCCGCAACTCGCGGTTCAAAACGCATGGCCAAGTCCGAGTATCTCACGGCGCCCCTGAAGACCACCGGCATGCCGCCCGGCGTGCCTTTCATCGTCGGCAACGAGGCCGCCGAGCGGTTCAGCTTCTACGGCATGAACTCGATCCTGGTCGTGTTCATGACCAAATACATGCTGGACGCGCAGGGACAGCCGGCTCATTTCTCTCCCGAGAAAGCCAACGAGTGGTATCACAATTTTGCCACACTGGTGTATTTCCTGCCGATCCTCGGCGCCCTCCTGGCCGACGCGTTCATCGGCAAATTCTGGACGGTAATGATTCTCTCGGTCGTTTACTGTCTGGGACATCTGGCGCTGGCCATCAATGTCACCCAGGCGGGATTGTTGGTTGGTTTGGGGTTGATCGCCCTGGGCGCGGGCGGCATCAAGCCGTGTGTCTCGGCGATTGTCGGGGACCAGTTTGGCCAGTCGAACCAGCACCTGATGCAGCGCGTTTACAACTGGTTCTACTTCTCCATCAATTGCGGCTCCGCCTTTTCCACGATCCTCATTCCTTGGCTGCTCGATAATCCCTCCTACGGCTCGCATTGGGCATTTGGCACGCCGGGCATCCTCATGCTGGTCGCCACCGTCGTCTTTTGGCTTGGGCGAAAAAGGTTTGTCCACATTCCCCCGGCAGGCGCGGCGTTCTTTCAAGAGTTGCTCAATGCCGACGCGTTGAAGGCGATTGGCAATTTGCTGATCCTCTGTCCGTTTGTGGGGATGTTTTGGGCGGTGTGGTACCAGAACTT
>CAZMLP010000927.1:0-3876 GCA_964566745.1 uncultured Verrucomicrobiota bacterium
CGCCAGGCGCCGGAGGAGCAGCATACCGAGTTCCTCGCCTCGACCGATAATTGGTTCCGGCCAGTGGAGGTCCGCACCGGTCCTGACGGCGCGTTGTGGGTGGTGGACATGTATCGCTTCGTGGTCGAGCATCCGCGCTGGATCACGCCGGACCGGCTCGCGGAGCTCGATGTGCGCGCGGGCGCGGACAAGGGGCGCATCTACCGCGTTTACCCGCGCGATCACAAACCGCGCCCGCTTCGTAACCTCGCCAAGCTCGACACCCCCGCGCTGGCGAAGGCCCTCGACACGTCGAACGGCACGGTTCGCGACATGGTGCAGCAGGAACTCGTCCGGCGCGGCGGAACGGACGCCGTGATCCCGCTGGAAAACCTGGCGCGCAAGAGCGCCCTGCCAGCGGTTCGCTCCCAGGCAATGGCCACGCTGCAAGGGTTGAATCACTTGCAACCGCCCGTTGTCGCGGAACGACTGGCTGATTCCTCGCCACTGGTCCGGGCAGAGGCCATTCGTCAATGCGAGCCGTTCCTGCGCGTGGCCAACCCGGCGGCGGATGACCTGCTGCCTCGTTTGCGAATATTATCCAAGTTCCCCGACATAAGATTGGCCTATCAACTCGCCTTGACACTTGGCGAGGCGGGCGCGCTGGAAGCCGGTGTCGCCCTGCGTGAAATCATGACGCGCCATCGCGACGACCCTTGGATTCGCTCCGCAATCTTGAGTTCGGCGAACCGCCATTCAGAGACGCTATTGCCGCCATTGGAAGAGGCGTTGCTCGGAACCGGCGCGGACGCCGAAACTGCGGCGATGTTGCGAACGTTGATTGCGACCAGCGTGGCCAGCGGTCACCATGAGCCGTTACGGCAATTCGCGGCCAGACTCGCTCCCGTAATCCAGCGCGATCCCACCATCGCCCGGTTCACGGTGCTCGAGACCTTGCTCGACGCGCTGGGCCACACGGAGGGCGAGCGCGCCGCTGTGCAAGCATTGCTCGACCAATCGCTGGCCAGCGCGCGCATGCTGGCGCGGGATAATCAGCGCCCGGAGGAATTGCGCGTCGCGGCAATTCAACTGCTCGCGCGTGGCGGCTTGGGAGAGGCGGATGAGCCCGTGTTCAATGATTTGCTTGCGCCCGGCACGCCGCTCGCCCTGCAACTCGCCGCCACCGACTCCATCGGCCGCACCCGCAGCGAGGCCGCGCCGCGATTGCTGATCAAGGGCTGGACCCTGCACTCGCCGGCCTTGCGCGCGAAAGCCCTTGGCGTGTTGCTCGCCCGCGAGGAGTGGACGAGAGAAACGCTCAAAGCGGTCGCGGCTGGAACCATCGCGTCCGGTGAAATTTCCGTGGCCCAGCGCGCCACTTTGCAGAAGCATCCGCGGGCCGATATTCGCGAGCAGGCCGAAAAGGTGTTTCGTGACGCGTCCGGTTCGGATCGCGCGGCGGTTGTTGCGAAATTCCAGGGCGTCACCAAACTCGCGGGCCAGCCCGCGAGGGGCTCCAAATTGTTCGCGGACAATTGCGCAACCTGCCACTTGTTTCACGGGCTCGGCCATGAGGTCGGGCCTAACCTTGCAGCATTGACCGACAAAAGCCCGGCATTCCTGCTGGCTTCGATCCTCGACCCGAACGCCGCTGTGGACGAGCGGTTTCGCGGTTATTCCGTCGAGACCAAGGATGGTCGCTCGCTCACGGGAATCATTGCGGGCGAGACGGCGACCGGCCTGACGGTGGTGATGGCCGATGGCTCCCGCACGGAGTTGCTGCGCTCGCAAATCAAAGAGATTCGCGCCTCCAATCTTTCACTGATGCCAGAGGGATTTGAGCAGAAATTGGAGTTGCAAAATCTCGCCGACCTGATCGCATTCCTCCGCTCGGACGCGCCCGTGGCCGGGAAATAATCAAGCTGCCGGGCGCCAGTCGAGCACGCGCAGTTGTACAGAGCGGCGGCCGTTGAAGTCATTGATTTGCGGGGCGAAGGCCAAATCGAACTTTCCATCCGGCATCGTTTCGCGCGCGCAATGCCACCAGATGGCCTCGCATGTCTCTGTGCCGTCCGTCACCCAAAACTTTACATGCTGCTGGTCGCGGCCAATCCGTTGCGGCGGCCGGTGCAATGTTAGATTGCGGGCGAAGACCTGCACGTCGGGATTCGCCTGGCCGGTGGGCTTGAGTTGTTCAAGCTCGGCCAGCCGCTCCATCGGCAAGTCGCCCAGGCCCACTTCGGCGTCCAATCGCAGGCTCGGTTTCAAATGGTCGGGATGGAGATTCTGCCGCGCATACTGGTTAATGCGCTCGCGGAATGCGTCGAGCTTGTCGGGATGGATGGTCAGGCCCGCCGCCAGCGCGTGGCCGCCGTGACGGAGAAGCAAATCATCGCAGTGGCGCAACGCCGCCGCCAGGTCGAATCCCTCGACGCTGCGCCCCGAGCCGCGCCAGGAGTCCGCCTCGCCGCCTAGAATGATCGTCGGACGGTAAAACTCCCGCAACACGCGGGACGCCACTATGCCCACCACGCCGATGTGCCAAAGCATCTGGCCCTCCACAATGACATAATCCGTCTCCGGCTTGAACCGGGCGCGCACAGCGGCGATGACATCGTCCGAAATGCTCCGCTCGATTTGCTGTCGCTCCCGGTTGCGGGCGTCAAGGTTTCGAGCCCGGGGCTCCGCCTCGGTGATGGTTTTGGCTAGTAGCAACTCAAGGGCTTCCTCGGCGGTTTCCAACCGGCCTGCCGCGTTCAAGCGCGGGGAAAATTGAAAGCCCACCTCGTACACGCCAATGTCATGGTGGATTTGGGCCATGCCACGCAATGCCACCAGACCAGGACGGCGCGTCTGGTTCAACCTTTCAAGGCCCGCGCTCACGAAAACGCGATTCTCGCCGGTCAACGGCACCAGGTCGGCGATCGTCCCCATCGCCACGAGCTCCAAAAACTCGCGCAAGTCAAATTCCTCGGCGCCCGGCAAACCCGTCTGCCGCCCGCGTTTCAACAAGGCGTGGGCCAACTTGAACGCCAGTCCCGCCGAGCACAACTCCCGAAACGAGGGAACATCTGGCGGCGCGAGTTGGGGATTCACCAGGGCGCGCGCGCGCGGCGGCGGCTGCGAGACTTGGTGATGATCCAACACCACAACATCCACGCCTTTGGATTGCAGCCAGTCAATGGCCTCAACCGCTGTGGAGCCGCAATCCACCGCGAGGATCAGGGCAACCGGAAACTTCTCCAGGCAATTCGCCGCCGCCTCGGGACTTAGCCCGTATCCCTCCTCCAGACGGCGTGGCAGATAGTAACTGACGGCCCAGCCAAACGCGCGCAACAACTCAATGAGAATGGTCGTGGCGGTGACTCCATCCACGTCATAATCGCCAAACACCGTGACGGACTCATGGTTTTCGCGCGCGCGAAAAAGGCGGGACACCGCCGCGTCCATGTTCGGGAGAAGGAACGGGTCGGCCAGGTTCTTCAGGCGCGGCTGGAGAAACCCGGAGGCGCTGGCAACGTCACTGTGGCCGCGGTTCAGGAGGCTCTGGGCCAGCAGCGGGGAGATTCCCAGTTCGCGGGACAATTGCCCGGCGAGCAGCGGCTGTGGCGGCGCCAAGTTCCAGCGACAATTCATAGCCAGGACCGGAAGAACTCCATCACCTCGTGCGAGTACCGTTTCCATGCGGTCATGGCACCCCCGTAGATGAGCAGAACATACGTGGTGGCGAGCGCGGCCAGCCCGTATCCCGGCCAGATCAGCACACCATCCTCCTCCATCAGGCAAGCCGCAACAAGAATCACCGCGTACGCGGGCAACGAGTTGGTGAACGGAATAAACGGCGGAAACGGCAGCACGAGCAGGAATCCCAGCCAGGCCAGCAAGATCGCGTGCCCT
>CAZMLP010000928.1:0-3120 GCA_964566745.1 uncultured Verrucomicrobiota bacterium
GCCAATGAGCACAGTGCCGATGACACTGCCCAACGTGCTCACCGCCGAAAGCCGGCCCGCGTTGCCACCCACCGAGCTGACGCCCGTCGTGAAGACGCGAATGAGAAACGGCCCGGTGGTTGCGAGCAGGGTGAGGGGAAGAAAGAACAGGAACGTCGAGGCGATCAACGCCCCGGCCGCGAGGCGGTACTGCAACGCCCAGAAGGCCACGGGCCGGCAGAGGTTCACACTGAAAGCGAGGCAGACCCCGGCCCCCAAAAGACATACGAACAAGCGGCTCAAATTTTGCGAGCGGTCCGCCAGCCGTCCGCCGAGGTAATAGCCCGTGGCCAGCGACATCAACGTCACCGCGATTTGAGCTGTCCACACAAAGTGCGAGGTGCCGACGTAGGGCGACAACATCTTGGCCCCGAGAATCTCCACCACCAGCACCGCCGCGCCGGTGACCAGCGCGGTGAAATAGAGGTAACGCCGCAGACCGGCGGACATCGCTCCTCCGGGCGACGGCGCGGGCGGCGAGGCTTGGGGGGCGGGCTTTTTCACGCGCGAGTTGTATGTCTTCAATGCTTCGGTGGCAAGGCATTGAGGGGCGCGGCTTTTGCCTTGAGAATGGAAGAGGTCGCGCATTACCGTCACCTCAGCTTCAACCCGCAGCGCCTATGAAATCCAGATTGCCCCGTCCGGCTTTGAATCTTCCTCTCTCGCTTTTGAGAACTGTTTGTATGCTCGCCGCGTGTCTTAACGCCTCCTCCCTCGCCGCCAAAGAGATTCCCCAAGTGCCGCCGGACAGGGCCGGCCTTTCCGACGCGAAGCTCGCCGAGGTGGATCGGTTCATGGAGCGCCAAATCGCGGAGCACAAAATTTCCGGGGGCATCGTGATGGTTTCGCACGCGGGGAAAATCGGCTTTTTCCACGCTTACGGTCACATGGACTTGGAGGCGGGCAAGCCGATGGCGAAGGACACGATCTTCCGCATTTATTCGATGAGCAAGGCCATCACCACGGCGGCCGCGTTGCACTTGGTCGAGGCCGGAAAGATCAGGCTCGACGATCCGGTGTCCAAATACATTCCCAGGTTCGCCAACCTGCAGGTGGCCGCCGCCAACGGCTTGCGCGCCCCGGCCCGACCGATGGTGGTGCGTGACCTGATGTTGCACACGGCGGGATTCACGTATGGCTCCGGACCCGCCGCGCTGTCGGAGGCGTACAATCGTCTCAAACCGCTCGAGGCCGGGAATCTCGCCGAGATGGCCGACAGACTCGCCCAAATCCCGCTGGCCTTCGATCCGGGCACGGACTGGGTTTATGGGGTTTCCATTGATGTCCTCGGCCGGGTGATTGAAGTGGCCAGCGGGGAGCCGTTGGACATCTATTTGGAGAAAACCATCTTCAAACCGCTGAACATGCCGGACACGGCGTTCAACGTTCCGGCGGAGAAACTGCCGCGCTTTGCCGCGAATTACAGCCGCGTGCCGGGCGGGCTAAAGGTGATTGATGCGCCGAATGAATCGAATTACGGCAAGAAGGTGACGTTCTTCTCCGGCGGCGGCGGATTGGTCAGCACGGCCCGGGATTATATGCGATTCCTGGCGATGGTGGAGTGCGGCGGCGAGTTGGACGGGCATCGGATTCTGAAGGCATCGACCGTCAAACTGATGACGAGCAACCAGCTTCCGGCAAAGGCGTTCCCGATTTATTTCGGCAGTGAGAAACGTTACGGCACTGGCTTTGGCCTTGGCTTCTCCGTCCGCACGGAAATCACGAAGTGGGACACCGCCGGACACGTTGGCGAGTATGGCTGGGGCGGCGCGGCCTCGACGCATTATTGGGCCAGCCCCGCGGACAAACTCATCGTGATCACCCTGGAGCAAATCATGCCGTACGAGTGGGACACCGAGTTTGGCGTGAAGAAACTCATTTACGGCGCGGTGCGGAAGTGAGCCGTGATTAATCGGACGTGCCGACCGGCTCGGTTTCCCGCGTCCAAGCGGAGGGGCCCTTTTCGGAGGAAGCGCCACCAATGGCGAGCAACGGGTCCACTGGCAGGATGATCGTGAAGGTGGCGCCTTGGCCCGGCTCGGACGTGACTTTGATCCCGCATCCCATCTCTTTGGCCAGCTCGTACACCATCGAGAGACCGAGGCCGGTGCCGCGCTTGGTGGAGAGCGCCTTGGTGGTGAAAAATGGCTCGAAGATACGGGGCAACACGTCCGGCGCAATGCCCGTGCCGGAGTCCTGCACGGAGATGAGCACGTAGCGGGAGGCGGCGGCCGGGGCGAGCACCAGGCCGCTCGGAGGGGCGGGGCGGGCGATGGCGCGGATGATAATTTTGCCGTTGCCGCCCATCGCCTCGGAGGCGTTTACCAGCAGGTTTAACAGGATTTGTTGCACCAGGTCCTTCACCCCGAGCACGGGCGGCAAGCCCGACTCCGCCTCGGTCACCACGGTAACGCCGCTAAGAAAACGGTCCCCCAGCAATTTGTTGGTGTCCGCCAAGAGCGCCTTCACCTCGTACGGGACACGAGTCTGCACGGTGGCCTGGCTGAGGCCGAGGATTGTCTTCACGATGGCGGAGCCTTGCTCCACAACCATCTTGATCCGGTTGAGCCGCGTCTGGACCTTGTCGCGGTTTTCCAGATTATTCTCAATGATCTGGGTCGAGCCCTTGACGATGGAGAGAATGTTGTTGAAGTCATGGGCGACCCCGGCGGCCATGGTCCCCAGCGCGCGCATTTTCTGGGTGTGCAGCAACTCCTGATGGGCGCGGTCCAACTGCTCGGTGCGCTGCGACACAATTTTCTCGATCTCGGCGTAGCCGCGCAGCAGCCGCAAGTGACGGTTCACGGCCAGTCCGGCGAGGAAGAGGATGATTGTCAGGCCGCCGATGGAAATCCCGATCAGGCGCGGGTCCCGCCGCCAGGGCAGGGAGACATCGAATTCCAGGAACTGGGGCGAGCGCTCGATGTTCCAATTGCGATCCATGGCGCGCACCTCGACGCGATGCTTGCCGGCGGCCAAATCCTGAAAGGTCGCGGTCGGCTCGGGGCTGAAGGGGGACCAGGGGCTGCCATCGAGCCGGTAGGAATAAAGCAGGCGCTCGACCGGGCTGTTTTTCCATTT
>CAZMLP010000929.1:0-1584 GCA_964566745.1 uncultured Verrucomicrobiota bacterium
TTGACGATGCCGAGAAAGACGCACGGTTTTCCGTTTGCGCGGGCGATGGTGCGATAGTCCTCGGCGCCGTCCTCCGCCCGGCCAATGTCCCGCAAGCGAACCAGGTTCGGCCCGTTGGACCGCAACACCAGCTCGTTGAATTCCGCCGCGGTTTTCAACTCACCGCGCGTCTGGATGGTCATTTCGCGGTCGAGATTTTCCACGCGGCCGCTGGGCAACTCGATGTTTTGCTCGCGCAACGCGCGCGCCACATCCAGCACCGTCACCTGCCGCGCCGCCATTTTTTCCGAGTCGAGCCAGAGCCGCATGGCATAGCGTTTTTCGCCGCCGATAATGATCGAGGAAACGCCCGAGACAGTCTGGAAGCGCGGCTTGAGCTGGCGCTCGGCGAGGGTGGTCAGTTCCATGGTTGAGTAGCGGTCGCTGTTCAGCGCGATCCAGATCACCGCCTGCGCGTCGGCGTCCTGCTTGGCCACAATCGGCTCCCGGATATTCTGTGGCAAGGCGCCCCGCGCTCGGGAGACGCGGTCCCGCACATCCTGCGCGCACAGGTCGATGTCGCGCGAGAGATTGAACTCGACCGTGATGCTGCTGACCTCCTCGCGGCTCTCGCTCGTGAGCGTCTTGATCCCCTCGATGTTGTTGATCGCCTCCTCCAGGCGCTCGGTGATCTCCGTCTCCACCACCTCGGCGTTCGCGCCGGGAAAAACGGTAATCACGCTGACGATGGGCGGATCGATGTCCGGCAACTCGCGCACGGGCAGGCGCGACAGGCTGATCATGCCGAAGAGCACCAGCGCGAGGCTCATCATGGTGGCGAGCACCGGACGCTGGATGGAGAGGCGGGGGAGGATCATAACGGCCGCTTAGTTCATGTATGGAGCCGCGGCGGCTGCGGGCGCCAGCCGCACGGGCGCGCCCGGGCGCAACTTCTGAATTCCCTCCACCACCACTTGCTCCCCGGCGGTCAGGCCGGACAGGATTTCCGCCCGCCCGGCGAGGCGAATCCCCACTTTCACCGCTTTCATGACGGCGTTCGTCTGCGCGTCCACCGCGAAAACCATCACATTGTCACCGTTGCTGATCAGCGCGGGCTCGGGGATGACGATGGCCGAGTCACGCAATTGAAGCGTGAGATTCAGGTTGGCGAACATGCCGCCTTTGAGCTTGGCGCCGGGATTGGGCAGGCGAGCCTTGACCAGCGCGGTGCGAGTGCCCGGGTCCAGCTGCGGCGAGATGAAATAGACCTCGCCCTTGAACACTTCCTTGGGGAAAGCCGCCACGTTGAAATTCAATGTCTGGCCGGGCTGCATCTGGCTCAGATATTTCTCCGGCACGCTCACCTCGACCTTCACGGTGTCGAGATCGACGAGCCAGGTGAGCGTCGTGGCGCGGCTGATGACCTGGCCGGGACTGATCTGGCGCACGCCAACGATGCCGGGGAAGGGGGCGAGAACCCGCGCGTCCCGCAGTTGGCGGCGCGTGAGATCCACGGAGGCGCGGTTGACCGCGTAGGCCGAGTCGGTTTGATCGTATTCCTGCTGCGAGATCAAATGATCCTTCAGCAGTTGCCGGGCGCGCTCG
>CAZMLP010000930.1:0-3760 GCA_964566745.1 uncultured Verrucomicrobiota bacterium
AAGGAACTGCCGGGCGACCCGAATGCCGGGGTGCGCATCCCGGCAAGTGCCGGCGCCGCCTCCGAACCTTGGAAAGGCTTCGACACCGTGATCGCGTTCTTGGAAGCCGGGGCGAACAGGTCCGCCGATTTGGTCGGAAAAACCGGATTGGCAGGCATCATGGTCGAGTCACCCCGAAGGTTGATCGGGTCAAAGGGGCCGGACAGCGGCGGCGCGCTGGAGCCGCCCGGCGTGTCAAACAACTGATTCAGCCGGTCCATGCGCGTCTGCTGCTCCTGGCGAATGTCCGGGGTTTTCGATGGCAACCGTATGCCAAACCGCGCCTCCGGGCCACCGGACATGGAAATCGTGTCCCCGCTTTCCGTCATCGGGGTAAGCGAGCCGGGCCGCTCCCGTCCCGGTTCCCGCAGGCCATCGCGCTCGTGACCGTTTGCATCCCGGAAGGGCCGGTCGGAAAGAGATTTTGAATCCTCGTTCCCGGGATTTCCGGACAGGTCCCCGCCCCGGTCCTTGGTTAGATCACTATTGCTCCCGAAATCGCCGGAATTCTTGTTCGTGGCCGAGTTCTCCGACTTGTCCCCCAGTTGACGGTCGTTGTCCGATAGAAATTTCTCGATCGACTTCTTGTTCTGGCCTCCGGCCATGCCCATTTCATTCTCCCTGCCTTTTCCACTGAAGAGGCTGTTAAGGGAATTTTTCGGCCCCTCGTCGCCTGGCTTGGAAAACATCCAGTTCTTCTTCTTGTCGAACAAATCGAGCAGTCGCTGGTTCGAGATGCCTGGAGTGGGCGCGGGCATCGGCAGCGGCTCGACGATGCCACTGGAGGAGCCTTTCGGCCGGACGAAATCGAACGGTTGCTTGCTGCTCTCTTGCGAGGGAATCTTATCGGGGAGTTTCAGCTTGTCCGGGCTAACCACCTCGATCGTGTCCGCCGCGACGGCCACCCAAGTCGTCAGGACACAGCCAGCCACTCCCAGCGCCAAACGCTGGAGCCCGCCGGATTTTATGGCGCGTCCAAAACTCATCTGCGAAACATCATCTAGCCCTCTTTTGACCGTTCGTCAAAGGAAAGCGTTCGACTTGGCGCGGACACTCCCCATGCCCGCTTTTCTCAGCGTCCGGCCAGGGCTGAAATCTCCTCCGGTTTGGCCCTGCGCACACAGCGGAACCCGTTGGAGTCCATGGTCAAGCAAACGTCCGTGAATCCCGCCTCGTCGCAATTTCGCGCCCAGGCCGCGCAGACATCCGCCTTGCTGGACCACGCCCCGCCCCGGAGCACCCGTTTCTCACCCTCCTCCGGACCGCGCGGGTTCTCTGCCGGGCTGTTCCGGTAATACTTCACTCCGTAGAAATCATTGCACCACTCCTGAACGTTTCCGGTCATGTCATAGAGGCCAAAGGCATTCGCCGGCCAGTGGGCGACCGGATGGGGCTTGGATTGTGAATTGCCATCAAACCAGGCGTTTGCCTTCAAGTCTTCCGGCCGGTCGCTGAAATAAAAACGATTGGTTGATCCCGCGCGGCAGGCGTGCTCCCACTCGGCCTCGGTGGGCAGCCGGTACCCGTTCGCCGCAAAATCGCATTCGGCCGTCTGCTCATTGTAGCAAGGAGCCAGGCCCTCCAATTTCGAGCGTGAGTTGCAAAACTTTATGGCGACGAACCAGGTGACTTGCTCGACCGGATTCTTGGGGTTCTTCTGGCGCGACGGATTCTTGCCCGTGAGTTTCTCGAAGATCTCCTGCGTCATCTCGTATTGGTCCATCAGCACCGCGTCCACCTTCACCGTGTGCGCCGGTTTGGCGTCAATCGGCCCCTCAATCACCCCCATCACGAACTCCCCGGCGGGCACCAGCACCATCTCCATGCCCGACGCGGTTTTAATCGTGCGGTTCGCGGGAGCGGCGGAGGCGTGGGCGCCCGGTTCACTGGCGGTCGGGGCGGCTTTGGTTTCTTTGGGCTGCTCCCCGCACCTGGCGAGCGCCAACAGGGCGGAAAACACGAGCAAGGGGTTGACAGCGCGTTTTGAAAATACACTCATGCGGATTCTCCAAAATCACGGCTCGAAGAAATACAAAGTCCGCCGCGGTTCCCAGCGCGTGGGCCGGCGAAGCAGCGCGCGGGACTCGTCCCAAATGTGCTTGGCAATCACCGCCTTTTCAGGCGAGTCGTCGCATTTCAACGCGGCGGTTTGGGTAAGGCGCAACACGAGACGGTTGAACCGCCGGCAAAGATCATCCTGGGTTCCAGCCGGACCGCGCACGTCGAGGCTGCCGCAATCAAATCCATCACCCTTGCCCTCCGACAGCTGCTTTTTCATGGCGTCCGTCTTTGCCTCCACGTTCGCCAGCGGCGTGTTATAGGCCGACTTTGCCCTCGCCTGGCCCTCGGCCAGTAACGCGTCCAATTCCGCGACATAGGTCTTTAACCCTGGATGTGCCGCTTGTTCGCGCGCGAGGTAGTCGCGGGTCTGCGCGAACCAGGTGTTGTATTGATCGACCCGCCCGCGAATCTCGCGGATGAACTCGTAGAGATGCGTGGCGAGGTTGACACCCACCGTTGGCTTGTCCTCCGCTTTGATCTTTCCGAGGCGCGTGGTGGTGGCGCAGACCGGACGATCGTACATGAACTCGTTCGGCGTGGAGTAAGCGAGTTGCCGCAGGCGGTTCGCCTCGAAATCGAGCAACGCCGCCGCCTTCTCCACGCCCAATGCTTGCTCGACGATCTCCACCGGGGAGTAAAGGTCTGCCGCCGCCGGCTCCAGGAAATAGATCAACGCGTCGCCGGTTGGCACAAAGCTCTTCTCGAAATGGACCACGGTTTTGGGACCGTCTAAGTAAAACGGGTAATGGTTCCAGTCCTCGAACCACGCGCCCCACATGCGGGTCTTGGCGTTCGCAACCGGAAACGAGTAGGCCATGAACGGCTCCTTGAACGTCGGCTCTCCACCCGGCGTTGCAAAGAATTCCCCGTGCCAGCGTGCGGGGAACGGTCGCGTCCAACTGATCGGCGTGTAGTCGCCCAGCCAGTCTTCCAACAGCTTCTCCTGGTGCCAGAGGTTCGCATGCTCGACGAACGACACCGCGACACCGCCTTTGGTGGTGTCAATCGTCAGCGAGTCGATCACGCGCTTGTCACCCTCGCCAGTCGCGCCAAGCGTGACAGCTTGCGCGTCACTGTCCCACACGGTGACTAGCATGCAGTCGTTGCCCGCGACGAGGCCCGTCAACCACTGGGTGGAGGGAATGTTGACCGCCTTGTCACCGGAAATCTTCCCGGCGGAATAAACCAGGTCGGTGCCGGCGAAGGACGGTAGAATCGCGTGGCGCACATGCGCGTCCCGCACGGTGAAGCGGGGCACTTGTTTCGCTTCAACGCGGATCACGCCGGATGGCAAAAGCCACGCGGTATATGCCTCCTGGCCGTTCTCGCCATTGACCCGAATGCCTGTGCGCTCACCGGATTTCACCAGCGTGGCGCTGGTGGCTTTGAACGCGGGCGACGGCGCCAGCGCCCCGCGAGGGTTGGCCTTTCCGTCGTGGTCCAGGGCGTAGATGTTCAATCCCCCGTCGGCCGGATGAAACATCCCGGCCAAATGACGCGTCTGAAACACCGGTGTGCCGCCAAGGGCCTGTCCCGCCTCCCAAACCACGGGCCAGTTCTTTTGCTCGCCCCATTTCAGATTGTTGCCGCCGGCTTTCGCGTCCCAAACGGTGACGCGCTCGGCGGTGCGCCGCTGGGAGCGAATCAGCTCGAAATCATC
>CAZMLP010000931.1:0-16361 GCA_964566745.1 uncultured Verrucomicrobiota bacterium
TTGGTGGTCATTGCGATCATCGCCATCCTTGCCGGCATGCTCTTGCCCGCTTTGGCCAAATCCAAAACAAAGGCCCAAGGCATTTATTGCATGAACAACGGCAAGCAGATGATTCTTGCCATGTCGCTTTACGCCCAGGACTATAACGATCTCCTGCCTCCCAACCCTGACGACGGCAACATAGATCCAGGCAAAAACTGGTGTCCCGGTCAAGCGGGTCGTGGTGGCGCGCAGGAGTTCAATTCCGACATCTTGCGCGATCCCAAGTTGGCGCTTTTGACCCCTTATAACGGCGCTGCTGTGACGCTCTACAAGTGCCCTGCGGACAAGCGGATCGGCAATTACCAAGGCACCGATCCCGCCATGAGAGGAAAAAAAGTAAACGCTGCGCGGACGTTCTCCATGAGCCAGGCGGTGGGTACAGATCCTTCCTCTCCGGGCTGCAGGTTGCCGGTAAATGGGCCTTGGCTGGATGGCAATCACGGCCATACCCGTTCTGGAAAATATTATGTGTTTGGCAAGTTTGGTGACTTTGTGAGTCCTGGTCCGGCGTCCACTTTTGTGTTTGTGGACGAGGATGACCGTTCGTTGAACGACGGAGGATTCGGTGTCAGCATGATTCCCAAGTGGATTGACTTTCCGGGAACCTACCATAATTACGCTTGCGGCTTCGCTTTTGCGGACGGCCACTCCGAGATTCACAAGTGGAAGGATCCCCAAACGGCAGTGCCGAAATCCGGCCCTTCGTCCTTCACGCCCAAGAACAAGATTGACTGGCAGTGGGTTGCAGACCACACCTCTGCCTCGAAGCAGTAAAACTGTTTTCCTGTTTTTTGAAGCCGCGCGGGAAGCCGCGCGGCTTTTTTCTGTTTCAGAACGCGCCCTTCCAAGTTCGATTCTCGATAAAATTCTGAGGAGTTCTTGTCGATAGTGAAGAACGGCTTTACCGCTTTTTTTGAACCGCCCCTCGTGGGGAAAGGAACTTGGATTCTGGCAGGTCAACAGGGACGAGCCGGTAAGGCACGCCCGACACCAACGGCTTTGTAGGGAAATACCGGGCAGTTGCCTTGGTCGAAAACGCGGGCTTGAGGCCGGTTTGCCTCGATTGGCGCCCTGATGGCAAGTTGTTGGTCATTCGCCAGTCTGCCTCCGAATCAATCGCTGCGCCCGTGTGGTTTTGTCCCGTCACTCCACGTAAATGAACTCGCTGCAATTCAGCAATGCCCAGCAGAGGCTGGCCATCCCGTGGGCTCGCGCGTGCGCCTCGGCTTCCGCGAGTTCCTGGGCGCGAGGCAACCGGCCCAACGCCAGCCGGTAACCACGGCGAATCTGGTCGCCGAGTTTTGGCCCGGCCTCTGTCACCAGCCGGTCGGCCATCTGTTTCGCGGACCGTTGCACCAAAGCGGTGTTCATCAGGCCCAAGGCTTGGATCGGCGTGGTGGTGAGGCCGCGAGCCGGTGTCTTCGTCGAGGGATCGGGGCAATCGAACGACTCGAGCAACGGATCTTTGCCCGAGAGAATCCCCATCCTGTAAATGGAGCGACGGTTGAACGCCGGATCGTCATTTTCCACCAGCTCGTAGAAGCTTGACCCGCTGATCGTCACCTTGAATGGCTGGAATCCCGGTCCACCGGAACGGTCATCCAGTCTCCCGGCGAGTTGCAGCAAGGTGTCGCGCACCGCCTCTGCCTCCAGCCGGTGCCCGGGATAGTGCCAGAGGAGCCGGTCCTCGGGGTCCACCGCGCGCCCCTTCTCCAGCGCGGCCGGTTTGCGTCCCGCCGTTGGCGAGCCGCTCTGGCGATAAGCCGCGCTGGTCATGACAAGCCGGTGCAAATCCTTCAAGCGGCCACCGCGCGCGAGGAACTCGGATGCCAGCCAATCGAGCAATTCAGGGTGTGTCGGTCGCTCGCCATTCACGCCAAAATCACTTGGCGTGGCCACCAAGCCGCGTCCAAAATGATGCTGCCAAACGCGATTGACCAGCACCCGCGCGGTGAGCGGGTTGCGCGAATCGGTGATCCAATCCGCCAGCCGCAAGCGTCGCTCGCCTTCCGGGGAATTCGCGGCCAGGCCAAAATCACAAGGCAGGGCGGTGACCGCCGAGAGGGCGCCTGCCGTGGCCTCGCCTCGCCGTTTGTCGATCTCCCCCCGCCCGAGAATGAATGTGGGACCGGGCGCTTTCGAGATCGCCGCGTACACCTTGGGCTCGGCTTCCAAGCCTTTGCGGGCGGCCTTGGTTGTGTCCAATTCCCGCCGCAAATCGTCCACTTGCCGCCGCTGGTCTGGCGTCAAGGCCGCGAATGCCTCCTCGCTTGTGATCACCGGCCCGCCGAGGGATTGCGCGGAGGCGCGAATCTCCGCCGCCGACAGCGCGCGATCATACAGCCGCGCCTCCTCGATCTCGGCTTTCAGAAAACCATTGCCGGCGGCGGTGTGGCGCAGACCGAGCAACACGCGGGTCTCGTCCGGCGCAAAACGGCGCGGGCCTGACTCTTCTCCCGCGGGCTTGTAACTCTCCCCATAGGGCTGGCCTTGGCGGAAAACTTGCATCGTGCCATCCGTCTGGTACACGACCGCGACGTGGATCAACTCGCCCGGTTTCGCCGATTCCACCGGGGCGTTCAGATCGCGCGTCCGGCGGAAAAACTCGCTGCCGGCCATCCATCTGCCCGCCTCGCGCTCGCCGAAGACGAGGGCGTCAAATGTCCCGCCGCTGGCCGTCTCCACGGAGATGACGCCACCGCCGCGTTGCGCCAGATCAGGCAGCGTGACCCACGCTTCCAAGGTCTTGGCGCGCAATTCTTGGCCCAGCGGCTCCGCGCGGAAATAAGCCGTTTTGCCATCCAGCACGAGCCGCCCATTCGCGATTTTTGCGCCGCCCTCGAGCGTGCCATGCGTCGCGCCTATGGTATCGTGCGTGTCCTTTTCGAATGTCCAGCGCGCCACCGGCGCCGGAGCCTGGACCGCGTCGGAATCGGATTTCACGGCCTTTTGTTTCGCCTCCAAAACGCGGTCGCGCCCCAAAGCTTCGAGCGCGGTGATCTTTTGGGTGGCCTCCTCTGTTTTGCGATCGAGCGCGTCGAGTTGCGCCTTGCGTTGCCTTGCCTCCTCGGGCGTGAGCCAGGAGCGTTCACCATGACGCACGCCGTCCAGCGCCGCCTTGATGCGGTAATAATCCTCCTGCGGTATGGGATCGAACTTGTGATTGTGGCAGCGCGCGCAATTCACCGTCAGGCCCAGGAAAGTCTGCGCCGTGGCCGAGACCACGTCTTCCATTTCCTCCTCGCGAATACGCAGCTTGAGCGACTCGCTAGGCGAGGTGTTTCCCGCCGCGTCGTAGGGACCACCGGTGAGGAAACCGGTCGCGGCGATGCTTTCGCGCGTCGGTTGCGCGATCACATCACCCGCCAGTTGCTCGCGCACAAACTGCGCGTACGGCTTGTCAGCGTTCAAGCTGCCAATCACGTAGTCCCGGTAGGGCCAAGCGTTCGGCCGCATGTGATCGTACTCGAAACCGTCGCTCTCGCCGAAGCGCGCGAGGTCCAGCCAGTGCCGCGCCCAGCGCTCGCCATACCGTGGCGAGGCCAGCAAGCGCTCGATCACGCGGTCGTAGGCTTGCGGCGAGTGGTCGGCAAGAAAGGCGTCAATCTCGGCGGGTGTCGGCGCGAGGCCATGGAGATCAAACGTCGCGCGGCGCAGCCAAACTTCCTTGCTGGCGGGCGGGGCAGGGACGAGACCTTTTGCCTCCAGCTTGGCGAGCACGAAGCGGTCAATGGTGGTGCGCGCCCAGCGGGTATTTTTGACGGCCGGCGGCGCGGGGTGTTGAATTGGCTGGAAAGTCCAAAATGCCGGTGGCTTGGCATTGGTTCTGGCCGTTTCCGGCCACACCGCGCCTTGATCGATCCACTGGCGCAGCTTTTCAATCTGCGCCGGGTCCAGCCGCTCGCCCTTGGGCGGCATCTGCTCGTCCCGGTTCGAACTGGTAACACGTTTGATCAACGGGCTGTCCGTCGCATGACCGGGGACAATCGCCGCCTCCCCCGAGTCGCCGCCGCGCAACGCGTCCGCGCGCCGGTCCAGCCGGAATCCGTGCTTTTGCTTCTCCGGGCCGTGACACTCGTGGCAACGCCGCTCGAAAACCGGCCTGATTTCCTGGGCGAAATCAATCGGTGGAGTCGCCGCCATCGTCGTCACCGCCAAAACGAACTGCGTTAGCACGACCGCCCAGGCGCCGCTGCGCAGCGCGCTCGTTTGAGGGGTTGCTACGAAGTGATTTTTGCGCGCCAACATTTGCCGGGATGAATTTGCCCGATGCTATTCCGTTTTCGCGCGTCGAGCAAACTCATCGTCAAAAACCTTTTATCACGAAATCGTTTGGGTATCGACCAACCGGGAAATGCGCGGTAACCTTTTACAAGTCATGAAAAACGAGATGGAGCAAGAAGTGGCCGGACGATGGTTCGCCGAGATCCCAGATTTTCCGGGCGTAATGGCCTACGGTCAAACGCGAGCGGAAGCGATTGCCAGAACGCAGGCGTTGGCATTACGCGTTGTGGCCGACCGGCTTGAGGACGGGGAAAACGTTCCTGATTTGGCCGAAGTTTTCCAAGCCGTTGCGTGACCCGGTGAGGATGAAAGCGGAAACCAAGGCCGAGCCAATGTCCGAGCCCAATTCGAGATGGAAGCTTGTCGCTGAATTTCCAAGAGAGGAGCACCGATGCGGCGTCCGGGCGGGAGATAGGGTTTGTTTACGGCGGGCTGCGGGAACCGGACGGGTCGCCTTGCACATGGACTGACGACATGAAATCTTGGACTTGGTTCGAGAGAGTCGAGAGCTAATTTTGCTTTGGACTCTTGCCAACATCGAAAAGCTTCCGGGAATAAAAAATATGAGAAAACTGACCGAGCGCGAGTTTACGGTGGTCGTGGAGCGTGACGAGGCTGGCTATTACGTTGCCAGCGTTCCCGAGCTTCATGGATGTCATACGCAAGCGCGGTCCTTGGACAAATTGATGGAGCGCGTTCGCGAAGCAATTTCGTTATGCCTTGAAGTTGAGGGAGATTCCTCTCGCGGTAATAAATTTGTGGGAGTCCAAAGAGTGGCTGTTTGAGTATGGGCCGATTACGACGGCTTCGAGGACGGGAAATTGTGGCGACGTTGAAGCGCGCCGGCTTCGCGGTGGTGCGCGTAAGAGGCAGCCATCATTTTCTTCGGCATTCAGATGGTCGAGCGACTGTCGTCCCTTGTCATGTTGGCGAGACGATTGGTCCAGGACTGATGGCCAAAATATTACGGGATGTAGAAATGGATTCGGGACAGTTCGAAAAATGGTTGTGAACTGTGCAGTCCGATTTCTTTGCGACTCCCCGCTCACTTAAACTTGAATGGCGTGATTTTTTTCACCAGCGCGCGGGCCTCCTCGAAACTCTTCACCGGCTCGTTCAGCACAATGAGCGACCACTTCTCGGGAAACGCGTAATTCTCGCCCGGTTTGACCGTCACTTCCGGGCTGAGCGGTTCCAATTCGGCCACCTGCGCGTCCGTGTAGAATTCGACCGAGTTGCCGCCGTCCGTGTAATTGCCCTTTGACTCGTACGGGAAATATTTGATGAGCAACAAACGGCCCGCCGTGTAGGCTAACCAGCCCGCGTCGCTATCCGCGCCAAGCTTCATGGGAGTGCCGCCGGCCTTGGCCACCAGCACATTGTCGAAAACATGCACATTGTCGGCGGCGGGATTCGCGCCATCATAGGTGTATTTGCCCTCGTCTCCGACTGGACGGCGCAGGGACCATTTGGCCGGGAAACGGCTTTTCTTGGCGAGGGGAATAATGGCGTAGCCGCCCCCGACACAGAGCGTGCGGTCCCACAAGCAGTGGCGAATATCCTCCGTGCCGGCGTTGATCAACCGCTGCACCAAGCCGACGTCGCCTTTCTCGGGATCGAACGTGATCGATTTCTCCAGCCGCACGCCGAGGCTCTTGTCCGCGTCGCTGGTCACCACCACGTTATGGTCGCGTGGCGCGGTCCAGGAATACGGTCCCATCCAGAGGTTTTGGTGCTCGGGAATGCCGCGCAATTCCGGCCCAATATCCAACTGGTAACCGCCCACGGTGAACGGCTCTTTGGCGCGACCTAGAATTTTGCCGGCGCTGGCGCGATTCTCGTAAATGATGTTTTCCGCGCCGTGGCCGTAGAACGCGATTCGCCCGCCTATCTCCGGCACCACGACGGTCAAGTAGTTGACGTCATCGGCCTCAATGTAGAGGGCGTTGTTCCAACCCATGTAGCTGCCCCGGCGCACTCCCTCGGGCAGATCCGCCGGGTCCGCCGCTTGCGTGACCCAGGCCAAGACCAGGGTGGCCGCCATTACTGTTCGCGCCGTCCATCGCGACATCTCGTTCATCCACATGGTGGAAAGCCTACCGGGACCGGCTCCAAAAGGCCACGTTGTTCTGTTTCGCGTCATCTCTTTTGTTGGACACAGCCCGGGAATAAGGGATCAAAAATACCCGGGCGGCATGGATGTTCGCCAGCCTGGCAAAATACTTGCGCTTGAAGCGCGATCGAATCAGGTCAATCCTTGACCCACTTCAGACCCATGGTCACGCCAGCCGCAACGGTGGAAAAATACCTGCAAGGCCAAACGGAGGAACGCAAAGCCGCTCTTGGCGCGGCGCGCGCCGTGATTCTAAAGAATTTGCCGGAAGGTTACGAGGAATGCATCCAATGCGGCGCCATTGCTTACGTGGTGCCGCACCGGCTTTATCCGCCGGGCTATCATTGTGATCCCTCCAAACCGCTCCCTTACGCGATGCTCTCCAGCCACAAGGGTCACATGAGCCTCCACTTGATGACCGTTTACGGGAATCCAGCCATCGAGAAATGGTTTCGCGAGCAATGGCGCTCCAGCGGCAAGAAGCTGGACATGGGAAAAGCGTGCATCCGCTTCAAAAAGGTCGAGGACCTTCCCTTGGATGTGGTTGGCCAAGTCGTTGCACGGGTCCCGGTGAAAAGCTATATCGGATACGTCGAGCGAATGTTGGGCGCCATCCGCCAAAAGCGGGGGAAGTGACCGTGCTCCGCCAAGATGAGCCTTAAACCTCCACTGCCACGTCTGCTCCCTGCAAGTGCGCCCGCATTTCCCGCGCCGCCTGGCGAATCCACCCGCTGATACTCTGTTCCGTGCGCCCGTAGCGACGCCCAATCTCCGCGCATGACTCACCGTCGATATAGCGCGCGACCAGCACTTCTCGCAGTTGCGGAGCCAACATTTTCAAAGCCTGGTCGATGTCCAGGCTGAGCAACGCCTGGTCATCCGGGGCGAGTGTTCGCAAATCTGGAATTCCCTCCAGCAGGGTGGGGCCTTCGCTGTCGTCATGGGACAGGCTGGTGTCGAGCGATTCCAGGCGATTCTCGGCCAAGGGGCCGGCTCGCCGGGCGGAGCGATGCGAGTCACGCCAAAGATTCGTGGCTATGGTCATCAAATAAGCCCGGAAATTTCCGCCCGTTTTGAGCGCGTGACGGTTGCGCAAAAGGCGGTTCCAGACCTCCTGCGCGAGATCGTGGGCTTTTTCGTGATGGACCGTCAAAATCTGGCACCGGCCGAACAGCGGCTTCCAATGACGGCATACCAGCTCATCCAAAGCCGCCGGGTCAGGCGGATCCAGGCGAACGGCCGCAACCAGCCATGCTTCTGACCAAGCGGCGGGATCTTTGACCTGCTCCCATTCGTCCACTCGGGCGGGAGAATGGTCCACGCTCATGGCATCGGTCATCAGGCGGCGTGCCTCGTTCGTATCGCCGCAATCCAGGGCGAAGCCCGCTGCCATGCGCAGAGTGGCGAGTCGGGTGGCGCTCAGCCCGGCTTTTCCGGCGAGGTCCGCGACCTGCAAAGCCAGGTCCAATGCCTCGCGAAAACAAGTTTCCTCCGTTGACCGGTCACCGCGTTGCCGTGCCGCGGCCCCCAAGGCAGCTAGCCGGGTCGCTTCGCCCGTAAGAAATTCAATCTGTTCCATGGCCGTGATCTCGCTTTTTAGGCCATTGATGGCCTGTGAGTTGCATTTCGCTCGCGGTTTTTTCGCGAGAGGTTCCGGGCGGCAGGGCGCTTCCAGTGGGGCAAGGCCGTCCGCACTTAAACAAGCGAGATTTTGCCATCAAAGGGACAAAATTTGTTTGGCGGGTCGGGTTTTTCCAGGCCCAATGAATTCCATTCTGTTTTGGGCGTGGGGGAGCCAATTCATTCGCGGGCTGGACGTGACCACCTCGTTGCTCTATCGTCCCACGCGTGTCGAAAAGCGCCAAACCCGCCCCAATAAAAGCTGATGATCTGCCTTTTGAAGAGGCTCTGACCCGGCTTGAGGCCGCCGTCGAGGCCATGGAGAATGATGATCTTCCTTTGGAATCGCTCCTCGCCCGCTATGAGGAGGGGGCGGCGCTGGCCAAGATCTGCCAGGCCAAGCTCGCCGACGCGGAGTTGAAAATCCAGCAATTGGAGAAAAACAGCGCCGGGGAACTGGTCTTGAAGCCGTTGGAAGCGGAATCCAGCCAAGTGGATGATGAATAAGTGATATTAATTATTCGTGGGCGTTTTTTTACTGCCTCTGGTTTTTCTTTGCCTGGATTTCCTGATTCGTTACATTCGATCCTGTTTTGGTTCCGGGCCGGGTGGCGGGCAATGCCGGCGGTTCCAGGAATCGTTAGTCATTTATGAGCCGATACCTCGACATGGTTGACCATCCGACGCACGTCAAGAAACTGACGCTGGACCAGTGCAAGCAACTCGCTGAAGAAGTTCGTCACGAATTGATCACGAAGCTGGCGCAAAATGGCGGCCATTTGGCCCCGAACCTTGGCGTGGTTGAGCTGACCATCGCGTTGCACCGTTGCTTCAGCACTCCCCAGGACAAGTTTGTGTGGGACGTCAGTCACCAGAGCTATGTCCACAAGCTGCTGACCGGTCGCAAGAACCGTTTTCACACGATTCGCACCACCGACGGCTTGAACGGCTTTTCACTCCGCACGGAGAGCGAGCATGATTGCTATGGCGCCGGTCACGCCGGCACCGCGCTTTCCGCGGCGTTGGGCATGTGCGCTGCGCGTGATCAAAAAAAGAGCAACGAGCATGTCGTTTGTATATTTGGTGACGCCGCCTTGACCAACGGCATCTCGTTCGAGGCGTTGAACAACATCGCCCACACCACCAAGCGCTTCATCGGTATTCTGAACGACAACGAATGGAGCATTGCGAAAAACGTCGGCGCCATCGCCGGCTATCTTAACAAGCTCACGACCAACCCGCGCTACAACCGCTTGCAGCGTGATTTCGGGGCATGGTTGAAAAAGATGCCCAAGGGCGACCTCGCCTTGATGCTCGGGCACAAAGCCGAGGAACTCGTGAAGGGGGCAGTGAGCACCGCCTCGCTTGAGAAGAACGAGCACACGCTGGCCGCGGACGGTCGTGGCGGCTTCGGCAGCAGCTTGATTTTCGAGGAGTTGGGGATTCGTTACTTTGGCCCGATTGACGGCCACGATTTGCCGACGCTGGTTTCGACGCTCGAGTTCGCGAAGACGTGCGACGAGCCGATTGTCATTCATGTCCTCACCAAAAAAGGCAAGGGCTATGAGGCGGCGATCAGCCACCCGGAGAAATTTCACGGTCTCGGGCCCTATGACGTGGCCACTGGCGCGACGCCGGCGCCGAAGCCCGGCACACCGCAGATGTGGCAGGAAGTGTTCGGCAAGACGATGGTGAAGCTGTGCCAGAAGGACAGCACGCTCGTCGGCATCACGGCCGCGATGCCCACTGGCACCAGCCTCAAGCTGCTGGAGCAAGCCATGCCATCGCGTTACTACGACGTCGGCATTGCCGAGGAGCACGCGGTGATTTTCGCGGCGGGTATGGCGACGATGGGATTCCATCCGGTGGTGGCTATTTATTCCACCTTCCTCCAGCGCGCTTACGACTGCATTCATCACGACGTTTGCCTGCAGGATTTGCCGGTCATTTTCTGCATGGACCGCGCCGGTCTCTCCGCCAACGACGGACCGACGCACCACGGCCTGTTCGACATCTCCTACTTGCGCTGCCTGCCGAATGTGATTGGCATGGCGCCGAAGGACGAGAACGAGTTGCAGGACATGATGTTCACGGCGTCGCTGCAAAATCACCCGACCTTCATTCGGTACCCGCGCGGGGCGGCGGAAGGTGTGGCGGTCAACGAGACGCCCTCGGTGCTGGAAATCGGCAAGGCCGAGGTGATCCAAAATTTTGCCAACAACGGCGGGAAAAAGGTCGCTCTGTTTGGCTTGGGCGCGATGTTGAGTGTCGCGCGCAAGACGGCGGCGATGCTGGCGGCGCAAGGCTGCGATGTGGCCATCATCAATCCGCGTTTCTTCAAACCGATCGACGCCGCGACCCACGAGTTCTTTGGCCAGGCGGCGGATGTGGTCGCCACGCTGGAGGACCATGTGGCGCCGGGCGGTTACGGGAGCGCTGTGCTCGAGTTGTATAGTGACAAGGGCATCAAGACACCGGTGATTCGCCTCGCGTGGCCGGACCAGTTTATCGAGCACGCCAGCACCGTGGACTATCTGCGCAAGAAGCACGGCCTGACCGCCGAGAAGCTGGCCGAGAACGTGGGCGCTTTGCTGGCGGACAAGCGGGCTGTGCGATCACCCGTGGCGGTGATGGCCTGATTATTTCACGGCAAACGACGTTTCCTCAGGGCAATCTTATGGCTTACACGACTGTGACGCCGCCGGCGGGCGGCAAAATCTCCATTCAAGGCGGCAAACTGAACGTGCCGGAAAATCCGGTAATCCCGTTCATTCGCGGCGACGGCACCGGCCCGGACATCTGGGCGGCGAGCGTGCGCGTGATGGACGCGGCGGTGGAGAAGGCTTACGGCGGGAGGCGAAAGATCACCTGGTTTGAGGTGTTCGCGGGCGAGGAATCGTTCAAAAAGTTTAACAACTGGTTGCCGGACGACACCGTGACCGCGTTTAACGAGTACCTCGTTGGCATCAAGGGCCCGTTAACCACTCCGGTCGGCGGCGGCATTCGCTCGCTGAACGTGGCGTTGCGCCAGATGCTTGATCTCTACGTCTGCCTGCGCCCGGTGCAGTATTTTCAAGGCGTGCCCTCGCCGGTGAAGCGCCCGGAGAAGGTGGACATGGTCATCTTCCGCGAGAACACGGAGGATATTTACGCCGGCATCGAATTTTCCGGCGGCTCGCCCGAGGCGCAAAAGGTGCTCGATTTCCTGGCAAAGGAGTTCCCGAAGGATTTCAACAAGATCCGTTTCGGCACCGCCGAGAAGGCCATGGGTTATTTGAAGCTGGCCGCGCCGGACCACTCGCCGCGCAGCGCGGAGGTGTGCGTGGGCGTGGGCATCAAGCCGGTTTCCGCCATTGGCACCATCCGCCTGGTCAGGGCGGCCATCGAATACGCGCTCCGCGAGAAGCGGCGCAACGTGACGATTGTCCACAAGGGCAACATCATGAAATACACCGAGGGCGCCTTCCGTGACTGGGGTTACAGCGCGGCGGAGCGGATCTTCGGCGACAAGGTGTACACGTGGGCGCAATACGACCGGACGAAAAAGGAAAAGGGCGAGGCCGCCGCGAATGACGAGCAGAAGGCAGCGCTGGCCGCGGGACGGTTGCTCATCAAGGACGCGATTGCGGACATCGCGCTCCAGCAGGTACTCACCCGCCCGGATGATTTTGACGTGATCGCCACGCTGAACCTCAACGGCGATTATCTCAGCGACGCCCTGGCAGCGCAGGTCGGTGGCATTGGCATCGCGCCCGGCGGCAACATCAACTACGTCACCGGCCACGCCATCTTCGAGGCCACCCACGGCACCGCGCCGAAATACGCGGGCAAGGACGTGGTGAACCCGGGCAGCGTGGTGCTTTCCGGCGAGATGATGCTGCGTTACCTCGGCTGGACCGAGGCGGCCGACTTGATCCTCAAGGGTCTGAACGGCGCGGTCGCCAGCAAGAAGGTGACTTATGATTTCGCGCGGCTGATGGAGGGCGCGACGGAGATCAAATGCTCCGCCTTCGGCGACAACATGATCGCTCACATGTAAGCGGGAATTTTTTCAGAAGGCTCTTTAAACGCCGGACGCTTGACGTTCGGCGTTTTTGTTTGGGGGCGAAGGCCGTTTCAAAGGAAACGGAAGCGGTAACCGAACGAGAACAGGTGCACCGTGATGTTGTAGTCACCGTTGAAAGCGGCGTTGTTCACGTTGCCGGTGATGTGGCGGTCGTCGTAGAAGATGCCGCCGTAGGAGGCTGAAAGCGAATGCCGGTTGTGGGTCCACGCGAGACCGACGGTGAAGACCTCCTGGTTGCCGTCCGGGATCGTCGTGGACATGGTTGAGTTTGGCACCGGGCTTTGGTAATACTGATAGCTGGCCCGGAGCGACCAATTCTTCGCAAAAGCCCAGTCGCCGCCGATGCCAGCCGTGAAGGTATTCTTCCAGTTTTCCTGAATCGTCGTGCTGGGCAACAGGAAGGCGTCCTGGCCTATGTTCAAGCGAAGCGAGTCGAAATTGGAGAACTGCAGCCATTCGCCGTCCACTTCGAGCCGGACGGTGTCGCTCAATTGGATGCCGTAACCGATGCCCACGATGGTGGGAAAATTGATCTCGGTCTTGTAAGCCACGCGGGAACTGGCGCCCAAAGCCGAGGCCGCGGGCGGCACGCTGTCGATCTCCAGGCTGCCGTCGTAGGTGACGGAAATTGGCGAGCGGTAAGTGGCCGCGAGACGTTGGCGGTCGGTGAGGTTCCAAGTAAGGCCGACGTTCGCCCCAATGCCGGTGCCATCCCCACGGGCCTTGGCATAGCCATCATAGGCGCCACCAAACAGGAACCACGGATAATATTGCCGGAAGGTCAACTCGGACCACATGGCGTCAAAGCCCGCGCCGAGCGAGACCTTTTCCCCGAGTTTCACCGAAACCGTCGGGGCAAAGTTGATGGTTTTTAACTCGGTGTAGTAAGGCGCCGCGTAACGGAGGTTCCCGGTCGGGCCGAGAAACGCCCCATCCTGCTTCCACTCATTGGAAAGACCGTACGGGCTGGTCACCGCAATGCCGGCCGCCATTTTTCCGCCCAAAAGCGGGGTGGAGGCAAAAAAGGACGGAAGCAATTTCCAAGGGTCTTTCGTCTCGGATTTCACGCCTGTGGGCGAGGTGTAATCGACATGGATGTAAACGAGCGTCGGCTCCAAAGAAAAAGAGGCCTCGGGCAGGTAAACCAAGTTCGCGGGGTTGTGGGCGACTGCGGTGACATCGTCCACTTGGGCGAACTTGCCGCCCGCCCGGCCCAATCCAAAATCTCCGGCGGGAGGATTCCTAAATCCCTCCGCCGCAACGTGTAAAGACGAGATGGCAGCCAAGCCGGCGACCGTCAGCGAGGTGAAAAAAAGGGGGTTGCGTCGTTCCAAAATGCCCGAAAAACGCCCAAAAGTTGAAGTGATCCACGAATTGGATTGCATCGGGGCCATAGGTTAATTGTTCTCAATAAAGAGCTTGAGTTACAAGTTCATTCGGCAGGTGATGAACATTTCTTTAACGGCGGGGACCAAAAAGTGGCCGGTTTGGGCAAGCGAAGGCGCGCTTGAGATTTCCGCCCGTGGCAGTTGCCGGAAGACGGTTGATTGTGTAAGTTCCGGCCTCCTCAAACGAGGAAGAACAAAAGATGACTGAGACAAACGACAATCCGACCCCGCCACCGGGCGCCAGCGAGACCGGGGCCGAGCTGACCTCGGCGCAAATCGAGGAACTCAAGACTCGCGCGGCAAAAGCCGAGGAGAGCTGGGATCGTTATGTGCGTGCCACTGCCGAGCTGGACAATTACAAGAAGCGCGCCGCGCGCGAGCGCCTGGAGGCGATCAAGTACGCCAATGAGAGCCTTCTTGAAAAGCTTCTGCCGGTGCTGGACAACTTTGACATGGCCTTGGCCGCCATCAACAATCCCCAAGGCAACTCGGCGGACTCCATCAAGACTGGTGTGCAAATGATCCTTGGCCAGCTCAAAGGGGTCACCGCCGACTCCGGCCTCGAGGAGATCGATGCCGCGGGCCAGCCGTTCAATCCCAATTTCCATGAGGCGGTCTCGCAGCAGGAATCGGCAACCGTTCCCGAGGGGCAGGTGGTCCAGCAGCTCCGCAAGGGGTACAAGCTGCGGGACCGGCTGTTACGGCCGGCCAGTGTGGTGGTTTCGAAAAAGCCCGCCGCCTGACGTTCGCGGGGTTGTTCATGTATGGCGAAGCGCGATTACTACGAGATTCTCATAGTCGAGCGGACGGCGTCCGAGGAGGAGATCAAGAAGGCCTACCGCAAGCAGGCCATCAAGTATCACCCCGACAAAAATCCGGGGGACAAGGAGGCCGAGGAAAAGTTCAAGGAGCTGGGCGAGGCGTACGAGGTTCTGAGCGATGCCCAAAAGCGGGCGGCTTACGACCAATACGGCCACGCGGCCTTTGATCCGCGCGCCCGCGCAGGAAGCGGGCGGGGCGGGGCGGGGGGATTCCACGACCCGTTCGATATTTTTCGCGAGGTGTTTGGCGGCGCGGGTGGTGGTGGCGGGAACATTTTCGACAGTTTGTTCGGCGGTGGCCAGCGGCAGGACCCGACCGGTCCCCAGCGCGGCGCCGATTTGCGGTACAACCTGGAGATCACCTTCGAGGAGGCGGTGCTCGGCTGCGAAAAAGAGATAACCGTCCGCAAGCTCGACGCCTGCGACCGGTGCAAAGGCTCGGGCGCGGAGCAAGGCGCCCAGGTCAAGACATGCGCAACGTGCGGCGGTCGCGGCCAAGTGATCAGTTCGCGGGGCATATTTAGCATTGCCCAGCCATGCCCGCGTTGCGAGGGGGCGGGCACGACCATCGACAAGCCCTGTCGCTCCTGCGGCGGGGCGGGCCGGCGGGAGAACGCCTCGAAGATCAAGCTCAAGATTCCGGCCGGCGTGGACAACAGCATGCGCATTCGCTCGCAAGGCAATGGCGAGGCGGGCGTGCGGGGCGGTCCTCCGGGGGATTTGCATGTGGTGCTCCACGTTCGCGAGCATGAGATCTTCATGCGGGACGGCGACGACCTGTTGTGCGAGGTGCCGGTGAGTTTTGTGCAAGCCGCGCTCGGCGCGCAAATTGATGTGCCGACCCTCGTCGGCCAGGCGCAGGTTCAGATACCGGCGGGCACCCAGCCCAGTTCCACTTTCCGGCTCAAGGGCAAGGGCGTGAAGAACGTGCATGGCCACGGCCAGGGGGATTTGCTGGTGCGCGTGAACGTTGAGGTGCCCGCGAAGTTGAACAGCGCGCAACGGGCCAAGCTCGAGGAATTCGCCGAGCTTTGTGATGCGAGTGTCAATCCCGGCATGAGGAGCTTCTTCGAGAAGGCGAAGAATTTATTCCGCAAGTAGTGGAAGGCCGGCCAACATTTTCGCGCCCATGCACCGCTGTTTTCTTCCTCCTGGACAGACCCGGGGCGAGCGTTTGGTTTTGCCCGAGGCCGAGGCCCATCACGCGCTAAACGTCTTGCGGCTGAAAACGGGCGACCGCGTGGTGGTTCTGAACGGGGCGGGGGAGGAGCTTTTGTGCGAGCTGGTTACCGCCAGCAAACGCTCCGCGGAACTGGCCGTTCGCCAGCGCAATCGCATTGCCCCGCTGCCTTACGCCATCACGCTTGTACAGGCCGTCACCAAGGGGAAGACGATGGACCTGATTGTGCAAAAGGCCACCGAGCTGGGCGCCAGCCGCGTGGTGCCAATTTTGTCCGACCGGTCGGTGCCCCAGATGGATGACGAGGGCGCCGGGGAGAAGGCGGAAAAGTGGACGCAAGTGAGCATTGAGGCCATCAAACAATGTGGAGCGGCCTGGTTGCCCAAGATTGAGGCGCCCGTAAAGACCCAGGCTTACCTCAGCCGCGCAGATCGCTTTGACTTGGCGCTCATCGCCACCTTGCAGAGCGATGCGCGTCATCCCCGAGCTTGTTTCGAGACCTTTCGCGAGGAGCGTGGCGCGGCCCCAAGGACCGTGGCGGTGTGGGTTGGCCCCGAGGGGGATTTTACCCCGGCGGAAATCAATCAGATTCGGGGCGCGGGCGTGTTGCCCATCACACTCGGGCCTGTCGTGCTCCGCAGCGAGACGGCCGCGATGTATTGCCTATCTGTGCTCGGCTACGAGCTGCAAAAGAGGTAGCGAGTTCCGTTGTTTACTTTGGCGTGGTGAGCGCCTGGAACTCCGGCATCTGACGCAAGGCGTTGAAGCGCGGGTCCGAGACCGCCTCGATTCGCAGGTTTTTTGTTCCCGGTTCCTTGGCCACATGCTGCGCGTTCAATTGAACCGA
>CAZMLP010000932.1:0-3837 GCA_964566745.1 uncultured Verrucomicrobiota bacterium
CCGCGCCAATGCCCGCCGTGTGGCAATGCATGTCCACAAATCGTTCGGCGGGCAACGGAGTGACCGCTTGATACGGCCCTTTGAAAAGGAAAGAGCGCGACGCGCAGCCTGCCAGTAGCAACAACGCCAGGCACTGCGCCAGCCGAGCAAGCCAGCGTTGCCCACGGGGTTTGCGGGAGGGATTTGCCTCGCTCATATCAACGGTTTATGGCAGCGGCCCTCCACGCCATTTTTGGTGTCGATTTATTCAGGGCGGATTGGAGAGGCGCGGGATTGCGCGAAAAAACTGCTCGCGGTCTCGTTGCGGAATCTCGTTCCAGTCGATTGGCCGGATGTCTTGGCGAATTGCCCAACGGCAAGAATATGGTATTTGGGCCGAGTGCCGCGCGGTCGTGAAAGAAACAGCCCATGAACTCGGAGTCCCCAGTCCCGCCGATTCCCATTGACCGGCCCATCTCTTGGGAGGATTGGCTCAAGGGGCGTCGCGCCGGGCGTGATCCGGCGCCGTGCCAGGTCCAAGGACCGGCGCTTGCGCAAGCTTTTCAAAGGGGAACGGGGATTGCCTTTCACGCCAACGAACAAGTTGTGACTGTTTATTCCACGCGCTGGGCTTGCTGCGCGGCGGCGGCGATCCGTTTCTCCAACTCCCGATAATCCACCTTGCCGGTGCCTAGCTTGGGAATGTCCCGCATCACGATGATTTCGCGCGGCGCGCACAGGTTGGTCAGGCCGCGCGCCTTGATGGCGGCGCGGATCTCCTCCAGTGTCAGGCGCGGCTCGTTCGTCACCGCCACCAGTATCTCTCCTTTGTCCTCGTCCGGACGGCTGAGCACGCCCGCCTCGAAACGTTGCGCGTAGTGGGGAAAGGCTCCCGCCAGCGCCTCCTCCACGGCGGTGAGACTCACCATCTCGCCGCTGACTTTGGCAAAGCGCTTCATGCGGCCGAGGATGGTCACGTAACCATCGGCATCCACTTTCGCGATGTCGCCGGTGTCGTACCAGCCGCCGAGCGCCTGGAATTTTGCGTTCGCCTCGGGATTTAAATAACCCTTCATGATGTTCGGCCCGCGCACGAACAACCGTCCGCCCTCGGCCACGCCCTCCACCGGGTCAAGCCGCCACTCCATGCCGGGCATGAAACGTCCGGCGCTCCCGAAACGCGCGTCCATGCGGGTGTTTAATGTGATGGCCGGACTGCACTCGGTGGCGCCATATCCCTCCAGCAGCCGCACACCGTATTTGCGCGCCCAGATGTTGGCCGTGGCCTCCTGGATTTTCTCCGCGCCCGCCACGAGATACTTCACGGAGGCAAAATCGTAGGGATGCGCCCGGCGGGCGTAGCCGTTCAGGAAGGTGTTGGTGCCGAGCATCACCGTGCAGGCCCGGTCATACACCGCCGCCGGCACCACGCGGTAATGCAGCGGCGAGGGGTAAAGAAATGTGTAACAGCCCCGCAGCAACGGAAAGAGCGTGCCCGCCGTGAGGCCGAAACTGTGGAAGATCGGCAACGCGTTGAAAAACCGCTCGTGGTCCGTGAGATCAAAGATGGTGTTAATTTGCCGGGCGTTGGCCAGCAGGTTGGCGTGGGTGAGCTCTACTCCCTTCGGCACTCCCTCCGAGCCGCTGGTGAACAGAATTACCGCCGTGTCGCTTGGGGACTTCGAGGCCAGGGTGTTGAGGCCGGCGCCGGGCTTGAGCCAGTGCCGGAGCGAGGCGATAAACTTCGCCTGCCCGGGAATCGCGGCGCGCGCGTCCTCCAGATAAACCAGCTCGATCCCCGCCGCGGTCATGGGGGCGAGATTCAATTTGGCCTTTTCGAGAAAACTTCGCGACGTGATGATTTGTTTCAACCCCGCGAGTTGCGCGCACGCGATCATGGTCGGAATGCCCGTGGAAAAATTCAGAATGGCGGGAGTCTTGCCAATCGCCCAGAGACTTAACAAAGCGACCGGTGTGGCATTGATATTGGGGAGTAGCACCCCCACGCACCGGCTGGAGTTGCCTGCGAACCGGCGGGAGAATTCACCGGCGAGCAGGTCCGCGCCAAGCAACAGGCGGCGATACGAAAGCGCTGTGCCAGTGGCGTCCTCGAGAATGGTCTTGCCGGGGATGTGGCGCGCCGTCTCGACGATGGCTTCGAGCACATTTGCCGGCCCGAACTCGGTCTCCACGTCAAATTGCTGGCGCAGCATGGTGTCGCGCAGCCAGGTCGTAAGTGTCTGCCTGGCCTTTGTGTTCGGAACATTTTGCAGCCTCGGCGGAGTGATCGGATCGCTGAAATGCGCGGTGACTTGGGGAAACCATTCGGTCCAGCCCTTGTGCCGCACCCACCGCACCCGGTTGATGTTGCGCAGGTAACAGGTGATGACCTTGGCCCCGGTTTTGTGCAGCAGGAAGCCGGTGCCCTCGAAAAGCTTCATGAACGCGCCGGTGATGGTAAGCCGTCCCTCGGCAAAGAGGACCAGGCGACCGCCCTGGTTGAGGAATTCCGCCATGCGCCGCGCCGCGTACGGAGAACTGGTGTCCACCGGAAAGGTGCGTTTGTTGTCGATGATTTTGCGCCGCAGCCAGCCCGAGGTCTTGACCATTTGGCTGGAGGTCACGAAGCGCCAGTCGTCCTCCAGGCAAACGCCCAGGAAAAGCCAGTCAATCCAGGACGCGTGGTTGGGAATAAGCAGCACCGGGCCGGGCGTTTTGAGCACCGCCTCGTTGTGGGCGCGAAAGCGAAACCAGAGTCGTAACAAAAGGCGAAGGATGGTTTTCATTGAGGGTGATGCGGCGGGGCGATTCTTACGAATTCTCGGGCACGGTGGCAATCGAACGGGATTTTGACCAAAGGAGGGACAAGCGCTTTCTTGCCCGGACTGCCAGGAAAAATGCGACGAGGGAGGCGGTGATTGCCACGCAACCAGAGGCAAGCGCGCGGTCCCAGGGCAGGGTGGGTCGATTGGAGGTCTCCAAGTCAAGCGTGCCGTGGATCATTTCCTCCGTGCCGGGAAATGGCGCGTTGGCCAGTTCGAGACCGGTGTGGTCCACGAGTTGGGAAATTCCGGAACTGGCGAGGCGGAAAATGGGCACGCCGTACTCGGCGGCGCGAGTGAAAGCGACCCGGCGATTCAACTCGTGTTGGTGCTCCCCCCAATCCGCGACGTCCATCGCGGGGACGATCAGCGCCCGCGCCCCCTGGCGGATTAATTCGTCTGTGACGCGCGCGTAGCTGAGATCGTAGCAAACACAAATTCCCACCGTGCCCCACGGTGATTGCCAGACACTTTGATGTGCGGCGGGAATCCCGTCCTGAAAGAACTGGATTGGCACGCTTTTGGCCTGCTGGAAGACCTCAAGTCCGTCAGGGCCGATTACCGAGGCAATGTTGTAATATTTTCCAGAACCGGCGAATTGCTTGGCCCCCGCCAGCAAATAACGGTGGTGAGCGCGGCACCAATTTTTCACAGAAGGCGGAACCGGTGTCTCAAAGGTGTACTCGCTCAAAACCAGCAACTCCGCCCCGGAATGTTTTGCAACCAGGCGATCAAGCGCCGCCAGCACGTCCGGGACGGCTGGGAATTCAAGCTGTGTTCCGGCGATTCTCAATTCACCCCCTTGATAAGAGGTGGCAGCGGAAGCGGTTCTGATTTGCGGGGGAACCAGTGCCATTGCCGCGACAACGCCCGCGCCAGCCAGGGCAAGACCACGCTGCCGGAGGGAAAATCCCACCCTGTTTCGCCACGCCAGGCCTGTCGCCGCGACGACGGCAGCAACAAAACCTGCCCCGTACACTCCCAGCCAACGGGGAACGTTAAGGGCGAGTCCATGATCGAAGACCGAGCCCGCAAT
>CAZMLP010000933.1:0-3435 GCA_964566745.1 uncultured Verrucomicrobiota bacterium
TCGTGTTCCCCTCGCGCCCGATCACCTTCCCGGCGTCAGCGGGGTTCAAGCGCAACTCGTATACAGTCATGCCTGACCGGTCCACCGGCGTGATGGTCACCTCGTCCGGGCGGTCCACCAAGCCCTTGATCACGTACTCAAGGTACGCTTGCATACGCGCGAAACGGCTTAAGCCTTGGCGCGGCGGGCTTTGCGCACGAAGCTGGCCACCGTGTCCGAGGGCTGCGCGCCTTTGCTGATCCAGTATTCAGCGCGCTCGAGGTTCAGCGAGTAATTGTCACCGGCCTTCAAAGGCTGGTAGGTGCCGATTTCCTCGATAAATTTACCATCCCGCGGGCTGCGGCCGTCCGCCACGACAATGCGGAACACCGGCGTGTTCTTTGCCCCGATGCGTTTCAATCGAATTCTTACTGCCATAAATCAAGCGTCATTCCACGGCAAACCGCCCGGCTGGCGCGGCATTCGTCGCGCCTCGAACCGGACGCGGCCCGAAAAAAGAGGGGGGAGAGTATGCATCGCCTCCGCCTTTGGCAAGACCTGATTTTGACGAATTTGCTTGAAGAATTCCGGGTGCGACGCCGCCGCTCCCGCCCCGGCTGGCCTTGGCCGGCTCTTCACTTGGCAGTTTCTTGGGTCTCTAACCGCAAAATAAGCAGGCATGGCTATTGCTAGTTTGTCGCAATTCTGTTAGCCTGTTTGCTTGATGGTGTCGGCGGGAACCAAAATCGTCCTTCTTTCCGGTGCAATCGTGCTGGGCGGGGCGGTTTTGTCTTCGCACTTGCGGCGCTCGGCGGAGGAGGCTCAATTCCAGAACTTGGTGAATCGCTGCGCGGCGGAGGATTTGCTGGAACTTCGGGGGGAAAACACCTTTCTCAAGCAAGGCTGGAGCGCCGGTTGGGACCGTTTCGGGCGGGACCGAAAGGAACTGGCGCAACTGCGGGCCGAGGCGGCGCGCTTGCGGGCGCAGTTGAATCCTCCCGAGCCGTTGCCGGCCGAGTTTCATCGCGGGGAACTGCTCGCAGCCGAGGCGGAGACGCCGGAAGAAACCGAGGCGGACGCGGTGAGCCAACAGATCGACCGCGATTGCCTGACCCGTCTCTCCAGTCTGCAACGTTGGATGCAGGGCTTTTTGGATTACGCCGGCCAAAACGAGGGCCGTCTTCCGGGGAATTTTGCCGAGGCCGAGGAATTCGTTTCCGCCGCGCCGGCCGCTGAAGGCGAGCCGACGCCCGACCAATTGCAGATTGTTTACAACGGCGAGTTAAGCGACGTGCGGGACCCCTCCGCCACGGTGGTCATCCAGGAGAAAACGGTCCATGCCACCCCGGACGGCCGGTGGTCGAAGGCCTATGTCTTTGCGGATGGCCACGCGCAGGTCCATATTGGCTCCGACACCGACTTCACCCGCTGGGAGCGGGGCCTTGAGAACCGCGCGACCGCGGTGGAGTAGTCTTGGCTTGCTTCCAAAAGGCGAGGCGGCCTGCCGCGAGTCAGCCCATTCCGTGTGTTGTTCCGTTTTGGCGCGCCGCCGGGCGTTTCCAGCGGGCTCGACTCCCGTCGGGCGTGGAGGCACGAGGTTCTCACCTTGACCAATCACTTCGGAAACACCTGCGTGGCCGTTTTGAGGAACGAATCGCGCGCCGCCCACTGGTCGCCGCTGGTGCATTGAATCATGAAAATGGCGATCATTCCCGTGGCGGGATTGACAGACAGGTCGGTGCCATAAGCCCCGTCGTGACCGAACATCCCGTTGCGCAAGTGATATCCAAGGCTATAGTTCACCTTCGTCGCGCCAGTCTGCTCCTTCCGCAATTCCTCCATAGCCGCGTGAGACAGATAGCGTTTGCCGTCCAGTTCACCATCGTTCGCGAGCATCAGCCCGTAGCGGAAAATGTCATGCGCGGTGGAGAACAGACCGCCGCCCGCCTCGGGGAAGCGGTGAACCCGGTCACTGTACGGCTTGGTAAGGAATCCAATTCCCCCCTTGGCATAGCCGTTTTTCTCCTTGTTCGGACCATAGGCGCCGGCCAAGCGGGCGATTTGCGCGTCACTGGGCCAGAACGTGGTCTCGGTCATGCCCAACGGGTCGAAGAAGCGCTTCTGCAAAAACTCCTCGTAAGGCATGCCACTCACAATCTCCACGATGCGCGCGGCAATGTTCATGCCTTGATTGCCGTATTGGTATTTGTCGCCTGGCTGCCATTGCAGCGGGCCGGTCACGGAACTGATCGCGCGGGCCTTTAATGGAGTGGCATCCGCGCCGGTCACTTGCTGGAGCTCAGACATGCCAGTGAGACCGCTGGTGTGGCTTAATATGTGCCGGACGGTGACTGGCCGGGCCACGGGTTTGAGCAGCACGTGGGAATCATCCTTCTCCTCAATCACCATCCATTTCGCCAACTGGGGAATGAACTTGGCGACCGGGTCGTCCAGGCTAACTTTGCCCTCGTCCGCGAGCATCATGATCGAGGCCCCCGCAAACATTTTCGTCATGGAGGCGATCCAAAACACATTGTCCTCGCGGATCGGTTTCTTTGCCTCCACGTCGGCATAACCCAGGAGGTTCTTGTAATGAACCTTGCCCGTTTTGTCCGCGATGATTCCGATGATCCCCGCCAGCTTGTAGCTGTCCAAATACGGTTGCATCGCCGCTGTCACCTCGGCGCTCGCGGGCGGCTCGCTTGCTGCCGTGAAAATCGCGGTGTGGATAAAGGCGAGCCCAACCGTGGGCAGAAGAAGGAGCCGTGAAATGAGGGAGTGGATCTTCATGCCCATGCATTGGGGCAAAACAGAGTGAGAGGAAAGTAGAAAAAGAATGCCTTTCCTAAACGGTTTGTCGTTTGGCCTCGTCCAGCCGCCCTGCGACATACGCTTCGAACACGCGCTTGATCTCGTCGCGAACCTCGCGAAAGACGCTCATTTTCTGATCCTCGCTTCCCGTGGCGTGGGCAGGATCAAGAAACCCCCAATGATGGCGGTTTATCTGGCCGGGGAATATCGGGCAAACCTGGTCCGCCTTCCCGCAGACCGTGATGACCGTCTCCACCGGTTGGGACAGGAAATCATTCATGTGCTTGGAGGAGTGGGTGGAAATATCGATCCCGATTTCGGCGAGGGCCTTGATCGCCAGCGGATGCACATAACCCGCGGGTTTGCTCCCCGCGCTGGCCACGCGAAATCGCCCTTTTGCCGCGGCGCGCAAAATTCCCTCCGCCATGTGGCTGCGACACGAGTTGCCAGTGCAAAGCACCAGAATCAGCGGGAGATTTTGGTCCGGGTTCATGATAATTTTGTAGAAGAGCCGCAACATTCCCGGCCCCGTATCCCGCGACAGGCGGGCACGGCAAGCAATGCCCCGCCCGTGGTCGCAGTCAGATAAATCCAGAGGTGTTGGAAATGGCCGCTCACCAACGCCGGGGCAAGCGAACGCGCTGG
>CAZMLP010000934.1:0-3138 GCA_964566745.1 uncultured Verrucomicrobiota bacterium
ATTACGATTTTGACCGCAAGCATGGCCTGCGCTCGCTGGTGGTGGCATGGGGGCCGCAAAACGCGCTCAAGGCGGCATTTATTTCCCACTGTCTCTCTTGGGGGCTGCTAACGATCTTCGGAATGCTGGCCGGTTTTAAAATCGCCTACTTCACCGGCATGCTGGTCATTTTTGTCTGCCTGATGTTCGAGCATTGGCTCGCCGCGCGGCGCAGCCTGAACTGGGTGAACGTGGCGTTCTTCCGGTTGAACGCGCTTATTAGCATGGTGTTTTTGGTCATCGTGCTGGCCGAGGTGATGTTTCCCGGCTTCCGCCTGGCGCGATAATTCCCTGCCTTAGCGCGTTGGAATCGCGGCTGTGGCGCGGTCCAACTCCATCGCGAACCGCTCCAACGCCCGGGCCGCGACTTGGATTTGCTCCACCGCCTCGTCCCAATTCCCTTGCTCGATCGCCTCACGGACACCCGGCAAGGTCTTCACGCCGTAGCCGGTGTAGAATCCCGGCGCATAGACCAAATGCTTATACCACGGGCGGCGCGGCAAGCCAGCCTCGTGGACAAGCCACCGCTCGTTTTGCAAAAGCAGCTGGTTAAGGGCGCTCAGCGCGGCGCGATCCCTGGCGGGGTCGATGGCCTGCAAAACCCCGGCCGCTCGCGCGTAATTGCTGGCGCTGGCTTGCAGTTTCGACGTCGCGTTCTTTAAAGCAGAGAAGTCCAGGGGCGGCACGGCGGGTAATGGTTCCAACGGGCGCAAATGATCTTGCGGGTCGCGCGCGAGTTCCATCGTGTGGTCTTTAATCAGTCGCGCGCGTTCCTCCGCCTCGACGCGCCGGTCGTCCGCCAGCTTGGCAACCTCGCGCGCGTAGCCCATCACGGTGTCGGCAAGGCAGGTGAAATCGAAGGGAAGATAGTCCGCGTTCGCGAGGCGCAAGATCGCGCGTCCGGTGGTCTTCGCGAGGGTGGCGCCGTAATCGAACTCCGGATCGCCGAAGCGCAGGTAGTGGTCAAATGAATCGTAAGTGGAGTGGTAGACCCCGGCGTCATCCTCGCCGCCAAACCGCAGGTCGAGCGCCGAGATCCCAAGGTGCTGGAGAAATGGCGTGAAGTCCGAGCCCGACCCCAGCGCGCCAATGTGAAAATGATCGCTGGCACGCAGCGCCCGACGCTCGTCCGTTCCGGCGGAACTGATCCGCAAGGCGCGCAGCCGCTCCGCCACCGTGGCCTTTGTTTGGGGATCGATTACCTCGCGCGCGATCTCGTTCACGAAACGCTCCAGTGTGTGCGAACCGCTCGCGTGCAAAAATCCGCGCCCCGTGTTGTCGCCGTTCAGATAGGCCACGACCTTTTGCTGCAATTCGGCGGCGTGCGTCTCGGCCCACTCCGTCGAGCCAATCAATCCAGGCTCCTCTCCATCCCAGACGGTGAAAAGAATTGTGCGCCTCGGGCGATGACCTGCCTTGGCAAGCCCGGCAATCACACGCGCCTCCTCCATCAATTCGACCGTGCCGCTGACTGGATCGTTTGCGCCCATCACCCACGCGTCGTGGTGATTGCCGCGAACAATCCATTGATCCGGTTCCTCCACGCCCCGGAGCCGCGCCACCACGTCATAAAGCGGCACGAGGTCCCAGTTAAACTTCACACGCAAATGAACCCTCGCCGGACCGGGACCGAAGTGATAAGTGATCGGCAAGCCGCCCCGCCACTCCGACGGAACGACCGCGCCATCCAACGCGTGCAGCAACGGCAACGCGTCGGCGTAGGAAATCGGAAGGACCGGGATTTTCGTCAGTGTCGGAGCCTCGCTTAACGCGAGTCGCCTGGCGTCTTTGGTCGCGCCCACACCAGGCGTCAAGGGATCGCCGCTGTAGAGCGGAATGTCCGCCACCGAGCCGCGTTGCGCCCCGGTCTCGTTGCGAAACGCCCCCTTTGGATACACGTCGCCTTGAAAATAGCCATCCTCCCGCGGGTCAGAATAGATCAGGCAGCCAATGGCGCCGTGCTCGGCCGCGACCTTCGGCTTGATGCCACGCCACGAGCCGCCGTAACGCGCGATCACAATCCTTCCTTTCACATCGATCCCGTGCTCGGCCAGCACCTCGTAGTCCCCCGGCACCCCGTAATTCACATAAACCAGCCCGCCGGTGACATCACCGTCGATGGAGTAGGCGTTGTAGGGCGGCAGTTGTCCCTTTACGCCGGAAGTGCCGTCCTCTTTCAACACCGGTTCGGAAAGGCGTGCCGTGAATTTGTGAGGCGCGAGGAGTTCCAATGACCGCTCTTTGGGCGTCGGAAACAACACCCGAAACTCCTCGATCTCCGTTTCGTAGCCCCAAGATTTGAATTTCTCCGCGATGAATTTTGCGACCTCGTGGCCGTGCGGTGATCCGAGATGGTGCGGCTTGCGGGTAATCCATTGCATCCATTGGCGCAGGTTCTCCTTGCGAATGGCGGCGTCGAATTTTTTCTCCAGCTCGCGCTGCGCCGGCCCGCCCGCCGCGGTGAATCCGTAAATGGCCGTCGAATCATCGGCGGCGCATGAGAAATGCAAGAGCGCAAGAGCGGCGGACAACAGGCCGGTCCTGTGAATCAATTTCAGCGGGTGCATCAGGGGGTGGCGGTTACGTTGGGAGGTCAAGTAGTTGAATGGCCCGGCAGGAGCCTCGCCCCGCCGACGCAAGAGTATCTATCGCTTCGCAGAAATCTTGCGGCGAATTTTCACGCCACAATGTCCCTCACCACATGCCCCGAAACATCCGTGAGGCGGAAATCACGACCGGCGTAGCGGTAAGTGAACTGCTCATGGTTAAAGCCCAGCAAGTGCAGGATCGTCGCGTGCAGATCGTGGACATGCACCTTGTTCTCGACCGCCTTGAAACCGAACTCGTCCGTCGCCCCGTAGGTCGTGCCGCCCTTCACACCGCCGCCCGCCAGCCAAACTGAAAAACCATACGGATTATGGTCGCGACCGCGCTTGGACGCGCCGCCATCGGTGATTTCGACGGTCGGTGTGCGGCCAAACTCCCCGCCGAAAATCACCAGCGTGTCGTCCAGCATGCCGCGCTGCTTCAAATCTTTCAGGAGCGCGCCGACCGGTTGATCGATCTGCCGCGCCAGGTTGCGATGATTCTCCTCGATCT
>CAZMLP010000935.1:0-3217 GCA_964566745.1 uncultured Verrucomicrobiota bacterium
CGTAAAGCAGCACGCCCAGCGAGACCGCGAACATTCCCAGGCCCAGCACCGCATGGGGCGGGCTGATGATCTTCACATCCAGACCGTAAGTGTTATGCCACCAATCATCGAACGGGGCGGAGGTGAGCATTGCGCAGGAACCCCAGATCGTGACCCATGCGCCCAGCGGTCCACGGGCGCCAAGAAAGGAAACGGTCGCGGCCCGATCCTCCGGCTTGCCCCAAAGAGTTGTCTTCGCGATCTGCCACGCGAACAGCATGGCCGGAATGACGCCGCCCACTTGGATCAACAGGTGCGCGGGGGTCCAGAAGGTGTCGCGCCCGATGCTGATATGCCACGAGATGTCCCACAGCAAGCCGATGGGCAAGCCAGCCACGGCCAGCACCGCGCCCAAGCAGAGGAGGCGGGATTGATCCGCGCGCGCGACGGCGGGAGCGTCCACACGCGCGCCACTAAATGTTCCCGCGGAGGCGGTCGTTGTTGTCATAACGTCACTCGATGTCACTGCCATTCATCCACACACCGTCGCTTCTATCATATCCTGCGCAATTGGACATCGAAAAGGCTCACTGCGCATGAATTTTCACCGAGGACGAGAATCGCTTGAACCGCTGAGGCGCGGAGACGCGCAAAACGGGGAAGGAGAATTTAACAGGAGGGGACAGAGGAAACGGAGAGGAGCAATTCGATCGTGCCCGCCTCTGTCACCTCCGTTTTCTACTGTTTATTTCTTCCTGCGCGCCTCCGCCCCTTCGCGTGGAAATGAAATTTAAATGAACTCGTTGATCAGGTTTTCCAGCATTTCCTGGCGGCCGCTGCGGTTCGTGGTCACCTCGCCGAGCTTGAGCGCATAGGCTTCCAGCTCTTTGAAGCCGACTTTTCCTTTTTCCACTTGGGCGCCGATGCCGCTGTCCCACGAGCTGTAGCGATCCTTCACGAAGGCGTCGAGGCGGCCGTCCTTGCGAATGGCGGCGGCGATCTTAAGGCCGCGCGCAAAGGTGTCGATGCCCGCGATGTGCGCGTGGAACAGGTCGTCCAGCTCGAAGCTTTCGCGGCGGACCTTGGCGTCGAAGTTCGTGCCGCCGCCGGTGTACCCGCCCGCCTTCAACAACGAAAGCATCACTTGCGTGGTGAGATAAATATCCGTGGGGAATTGATCCGTGTCCCAGCCGAGCAACAGGTCACCGGTGTTGGCGTCGAGGGAGCCGAGCGCGCCCGCCGCCGCCGCCACCTCCATCTCATGCTGCATGGTGTGGCCCGCGAGCGTGGCGTGATTAGTTTCCAGGTTCAACTTAAAGTCATTGAGCAAGCCATATTCGCGGAGGAAGTTCAGGCAGGCCGCCGCGTCCGAGTCGTATTGATGCTTGGTCGGCTCTTTCGGCTTCGGCTCGATCAGGAACTGGCCCTTGAAGCCGATCTTCTTTTTGTAGTCCACCGCCATTTGCAGAAACGCGCCCAAGTGATCCACCTCGCGCTTGAGATCGGTGTTGAGCAGCGTGCTGTAGCCCTCGCGGCCACCCCAGAAGACGTAGCCCTCGCCGCCCAGCTCGTGGGTCACTTCCATCGCCTTCTTCACCTGCGCGGCGGAATAAGCGAACACGTCGGCGTTGCAGCTCGTGGCCGCGCCATGCATGAAACGGGGATGCACGAACAGTTGCGCGGTGCCCCAGAGCAGCTTGATGCCGGTGCGCTTTTGCTCCTCCTTCAACACCTTCACCACGGCGTCGAGATTGCGGTTGGATTCCGCGAGCGTTTTGCCGTGCGGCGCCACGTCGCGGTCATGGAACGCGTAGTACGGAACACCCAGCTTCGAGACGAACTCGAAGAGCGCCCGCGCGCGCTTTTGGGCGGCGGCCACGGTGCCCTCGCCCAATTCCCAGGGACGGATCGCGGTACCCCAGCCAAACATGTCCGAACCCGCGCCGCGCATGGTGTGCCAGAACACCACGGAAAAGCGCAAATGATCCTCCATGCGCTTGCCCTCGACCAACTCGTCGGGATTGTAATACCGGTAAGCGAGCGGGTTCTTGGATTGCGGACCTTCAAATTTGATCTGCGGAAATTTGGAAAAGACGTTTGCCATAAGTTGTTTTGCCATCAATAGGTCCGGCGATTCTACCTGCCACCTTTTGGGGAATCAATGCTGCTGCGAGCGCTGACGGGAGAAAAACCGCTGCCTGTCCCATCGGGAAAACCTCGGGGGAAGCTTAGTTGCATGGTTTGATTGACCTTGAACGGGTTTGTTTTCGCCGCGCGGATCGCTTCCGTTGTTGCGTTTCTTCCCCGTTCCGATGGTGAAAAGCATGCCTTGATTGACCTTGATCCGGCTCGAATCGCCCGCGCTTGTCTCGTGGCGATTTTTATTCCCAAACAATTGCCCATCAATTATTTGAAATAGAATCCAAGCGGGCATTCAAATAAGCGGCAAGGCTTGATTTCAAATTTGTCCTCGCCCAGGCATCGGCTTCGCAAAGCCTAAGGGCAAGTTCGCGAAACGGGTCTTCCCCACCTCCAAAAATCCAGGAGCGCCCAATCATGCGGAAATTCTTCAAAGGTTCCCGCGATCTCCAATTTCGTGGCTTGATGGGCAACATGTTACGCGTTTTGGAGATCAGGGTTGGGGAGTGCGTCCAAAATGGACCGGGAGGTTTGATTTGGCTTGATCGAACTTGATTCCGCCGTTCCCGGCACTTTTGAGGGAGGGGTGCGACACAGCTCATTCTGCGACGCGCAAAAAGGAGGTCGCTGATCAGGATGGCGGCGCATTTCCCCCATCACCTATTAGACGCTCTCGATCGACGCCAGGTTCAAAAATCTCAACCTCCATCCTCGAGGATCAAATCCCCCACCATCACCGTCACCGCCTGGCCGCCGAGTTTCACGCGATCTCCGCGAACCCCGGTCCGCACCACGCCGCCGCGCAGGGAGGCTTGGTAGCCCGTGAGGTCCGCGCGCCCGAGCTTGGCCGACCAGTAAGGTCCCAAGCAACAGTGAGCCGAGCCGGTGACCGGATCCTCATTTACCCCCGCCGCCGGGGCGAAGAAACGCGAGACAAAATCATGGCGGGGGTCCTGGGAGCGCGCGGTGACAATGACGCCCCGCACTGGCAACGTTGCGAGCAGGTTAAAATCAGGCCGCAACTCACGCACGACCGTTTCCGATTTCAGCTCCACCAAATAATCGAATTGGTTTTTGCCGGTGAACACCGCGCCGGCGC
>CAZMLP010000936.1:0-3689 GCA_964566745.1 uncultured Verrucomicrobiota bacterium
GCGTTCCTGTTGGTCTTTTTCGGCATTCGCCTCGCCAAGTCCAAGAAATTCATGCCGAACGGGATGATGGTGGTGCTGACTCTGCTGACCTTGATCTTGCGTCACGTCCGCATCTGACGGGCGCGGGCCGTCGGTTTGGCGTTTTCCATTTCTTGTCTCATGGCTCGCGAACTTCCCATCTGGGAAATCCACGGGGATATTGTCCAGCGGTTGCAGACCGGCAACCGCCTCGTGCTGGTTGCCCCGACCGGCTCCGGCAAGACCACCCAGGTGCCGCAAATGCTGCTGGACGCCGGTCTCGCGGAAAATCCGGCGCCTCGCAAGATTGTTGTGTTGCAACCGCGGCGTGTCGCCGCCCGGACGGTTGCCGCGCGCGTGGCTTGGGAACGCAACGGGCGACTCGGGCAGGAGGTGGGTTACCAAATCCGGTTTGAGGATCACACCAGCCTGGGCACGCGGATTTGCTTCGTCACTGAAGGCATTCTTTTGCGCTGGTTGCAAGATGACCGGACCTTGAGCGATGTTGCGGCGGTGGTGTTCGATGAATTCCACGAGCGCAATCTTTTGAGTGACGTCTCGCTCGCGCTGGTCAAGCACCTCCAGCAAACTCGCCGGCCGGACCTTAAGTTGGTGGTGATGTCAGCGACGCTCGACGCCGAACCGGTGGCGAAATACTTGGGCGACGATTGCCCAGTTCTCGTCTCGCAAGGAATCAGTTTTCCGGTGGAGCTGCGTTATCTCGATTATCCCGACAGTCGGCCCGCGGCCGAGCAGGCGGCGGACGCCGTCGAGCGTGTCGTGAACAGTGGCGAGGCAGGGGACATTCTCGTCTTCATGCCAGGCATGGGCGAGATTCAATCGACCATCAACGCCCTTCGCTCCGCTCGCCTGTCTGAGCGAGTGGCGTTCCTGCCGCTGCACGGCGATCTTGCGCCGGAGGATCAAGACCTCGCCTTCGCTCCGAATCCGAACCGCAAGGTGGTTGTGGCCACGAATGTGGCTGAGACCTCCGTGACGATCGATGGCATCCGCCACGTCGTCGATGCGGGCTTGGCCCGCGTCGCGCGTTACGACGCCGAGCGCGGCATCAACACGCTGTTGCTGGAGGAGATCAGCCGCGCGTCGGCGGATCAGCGCAAGGGGCGCGCCGGCCGCACCGCGCCGGGCGTCTGCTGGCGGCTCTGGACCGAGAGCGGTCATCTCAACCGTCCCGAGCGGAACACACCGGAGATTCAACGCGCGGACCTTGCCGAGGTCGTTTTGCTGCTGCACTCGCTCGGCATCAAGCGCGCGGCGGAATTTGACTGGCTCGACAAGCCTGACCCGCAAGCTGTCGTGCGGGCCGAAAAATTGCTGGTCACGCTCGGCGCGTTGCGAGAGTCGGCTTCCCAGGCGGGGGAGGGCGCCGACGCGCAAACCTCTTCCGACCTGACCCCGATCGGGCGGCAAATGCTGCGTCTGCCGATGCACCCGCGTTACTCGCGCATGCTGGTGGAGGCGGCGGCGCAACAATGCGTCCCGGCGGCGGCGCTTTGCGCGGCATTGGTCAGCGGACGCGATTTGCTCATGCGCCTCTCACGCGATGACACGCGCACCGCCGAGCTGCGGGAGATTTTCGAGGCAAGCCAGGACTCCGACTTTTTTACACTGATGCGCGCCTGGACTTTTGCGCGCAACAATCATTTCTCGGTGGAGGCCTGCCGCCGACACGGCATTCACGCGCAAACCGCGCGGCAGATAGCGCAGACCTACGAGCAAATTCTCGACGTGGCGAAACGGCAGGGGCTGCTGCCGCGCGAGCGGGGCGCCACCGGAAGCGAAGAGGCGGGCGACGACGCCGGGAAGGAACTCAATAACGCCAAGCCGGTTTCGGACGACGCGCTGACGCGGTGTCTGACCGCCGGATTTATCGACCAACTCGCCGCGCGACGGGACAAGGGAACGCTCGAGTGTGAATTGACCGGTGGCCGGACGGGAACCTTGATGCGCGAGAGCGTGGTGCAGAACGCCCCATTGCTCGTGGTTGGCTCGATTCGCGAGGTGGAGTCGCGCGGCTCCGGAAACCTCACGTTGCTCGGCATGGCCACCGCTGTGAAGCGCGAATGGCTCACGGAGATGTTTCCCCAGCATATTCACGAGCAAGTGGAGCATCTGTTCGACCGCGCGCAGAAGCGTGTCGCCGCCGTGAAACTGGTGCGGTTCGAGGATTTGGTGATCCACCACGAGCACCAGCGCGAGCTGGACCCCGTGGCCTCGGGCCGTTGCATTGCCGAGGCGTACGCGAAGGGTTATTTCGAGTTGCCACTGCTGAACCACGAGATCAGGCAATTCATCGCCCGCGTGAACCTGGTCCATGCCGCGATGCCCGAGCTGGAATATCCGTGCCTGGACGACGCGGCGCTCGTTGCCTGTCTGACACGCGCCTTTCACGGTCTGAGCCTGGTCAAAGAGGCGCAGGCCATGCGTTTGAATGATGCTTTCGCCGCGCACCTCGCCCCGGAGCAGGTCGGCTGGCTCAACGAGCTCGCGCCCACTGCCATTCCGTGGCTGGCCGACAAAAAGTTGAAACTTTCCTACTCCGAAGGCGCCAACGCCGCCAAGGGCGAGGCGGAAGCCCCGGAAGCACAGGTAAAGCTGCATGAGTGTTTCGCGCTCGCGGAACACCCGCGCATCTGCGAGGGGACCATGCCCGTCAAACTTTGGCTCTGCTCGCCCGACGGCAAACGTCTGGAACCGACGCTCGACTGGCCCAAGTTTAAAGCGAACCAATACCCGAAGCTGAAGCCGGCCTTGCAGAAGAAATTCCCCGGCCAGATGTGGCTGTGACCGGGCGGCTCAGACGTCCCAGGCCTGCCGGATATCGTCGATTAATTGGAGATGAAACTGGGCAACATAATCTGTGACCTGCCTCAGTTGCCTGGCATTTCGGGTCGTAAAAACCAGATGCTCATCCCCAAAATAAATAAATCCTCCGCGTTGCTTGGATGCAAAATAGCCCTCCCAGCCGAACGCCATGACCAGGAAGATCAATCCAGCCGCTATTTGACGATCGGTTTGGGAATTTAAGTCCACCAAATGCCCGGGAGCCTCCATCAGTGCTCTCGGCTCGGCATGACCACGCCGGGCGGCGTGAAAAAGTGTGAATGACTCGATTTGTTCAGCCTGCCAATTCGAGATCCAGAGCAAGCTTTCGGCATCGGCAGGGAGCCATTCAACCAGAGCCGAGGCAAGTGCCATTAGAACCGTCGCCTTGTGTGGCATGGTGGTCATCATGCCTGGCTGATCGTCTTGAAAGTGAAGGCTCCCGGACCGGTCCACCGACATGCCAGCCTGGCTCAGCCAGGCTTCGCACTCTTCAAAAGTTACACATTTCATCGCAGCGGCCTGGCCGAGAAGGAATTCCGGGCCGAGTCATCCCTTTCGCATCGTTTTCCAATTCTTCAAACACCGTTTGGCCGTCTCAAATTCGGAATAGCGGCTGCCTTCTTGTTCGATCAGATAAAACTCGAGGCCGCCGGCCGTTTCCGCGGCCGTCCTCAACTCTTTCCATGGAGTGATTCCCTCACCAACCAAGACGCGGTAGCCTTTGTCCTTCGCCGCGGTGTCCGGAGCCCAATCCTTCGCATGCATTATTTTGATGCGTCCCGGGTTGGCGTTCACCCAGGCTATCGGGTCCACACCTGCTTCCT
>CAZMLP010000937.1:0-4946 GCA_964566745.1 uncultured Verrucomicrobiota bacterium
CGCGACGGGGAGTTGCCTCGGCGAATGCGGCGTCCGCTCCGGTCTGGCATAGTGACGCGGCAGGCCGCCCACCGGGCTTCCACTCGCCGAATTCGCCTCCTCCGTCGCTTATGTTGTCCATCAAAAGAATCGCCGGCGGCGGGCCGGGGTATGGGCGCCTTTGGCAGGACCCTCCCGTTATCGCGAACTCATTGAATCGCGCGATTCGCCGGTTTTCAAAAATTGCCGCGCGGCCCGCCTGGCCGGTCAGGAGGCGGGCGGTTCCTCCGCCATCTCCATCTCGCCGCCGCTTTCGAGCAGGGCAAGGCGTTTGCGGGCCTTCTCCGCCGCGGCCGTGTTCCCGTACTCGGAGTCAATCCGCTTGAGCAGGGCCACGCCTTTTTCATGCTGGTCCAGCTTGCTAAAGTACAGGTTGCAAAGGTGGATCGCCGCCCAGCCCCAGCGTTCCGGCGGCAATTTCTGTTTGAGCACCTCCTCGTACTCGAGCGCGGAGGCGAGGTAATTTTGCAAGTCCTTCTCGTAAATCTCGGCAATTCGCAAGGCCACATGCTGCTCGCGCGGATTCTTCAGCAAATACTCGCGCATGAGCCGGATGGCCTCCAAGTGGTTGCCGTTCGCCCATTCCTGCTCGGCCTGCTCATACTCGGGATTCGCGACTCCCTCGCCCTCGTCATTGTAGAGGAACTTCACGGCGCGGCCCGCCATGTACCTGGAGACATCGTAACCGATGAGCAAGCCCAGGCCCACGACGGTGAGGAATATTCCCGCCCCCAACAGGCCCAGATTCTCGCCGCTGGAACGCGCGCCTCGGGCGCTGCCCGGGACGTTCACATCCGTCAGGTCCGTCGAGTTCTTTTTGGCGCTGTTCGCCGTGGCGGTGGCGGCGCTGCCGGTGTAATTCTCGTAGAAACGATAGCCCAACGCGCAGGCCACCGTGACGAACAAGACGTAAAGCAAAATACGAATCGTGTTGCTCATGGTGCGTTGCCGATTGTCATAAGACAGAACATTGGGCAGGGAAAGATTTTTGTTCCCCGGCCAAACCGTTTCGCTTGAGAAAAAATTTCATCCTCCCCGATTGCTGGCGCCGGGCGCGGAAACACAGCCGCCGGTTCCGGCCCCCACCCTCTGATTTCCAGCCACCCGTCGCGGTATTCACAAAATTCTCGCCGCGCCCGCGCGCTTGTGCTTCGTTAAGAACACGTTGAACCCGCTCGCTTCCATCCCTGCCTCGCGCTGTTTGATGGCGATGACGGCCATACTATTTGTCTCAAGCATAAACCGCGCCGCCGACCCGGTGAGCTTTCGACAAGAGGTGGCGCCAATTCTTGTCCAAAAATGCCTGGCCTGCCACGGCCCGGACAAAACCAAGGGAAATTTTCGCCTGGACACTTATGAATGGCTCGCCAAGGGCGGCGCCAGCAAAGAGCCAGTCTTCGTGCCCGGCCCCCCGGCAGGCGGCAAGCTGTTGCAACTGCTCGAGACCAAGGATCCCGATGATCGCATGCCGCAAAAGGATGATCCTTTGCCACCGGCGCAAATCCATCTGATCGAGCGCTGGGTGGGCGAGGGAGCCAAGTTCGATGGTCCTGATCCGAAAGCCCCGCTCATCGCGATCATCCCGCGTTTGCCGTATCCACCCCCGCCCGCCCGCTATTCGCGTCCCGTTCCGGTCACCGCGCTGGCGTTTAGCCCGGACGGCGAAACGCTGGCCGCGAGCGGTTATCACGAAATCACTTTGTGGAACCCGGCGGACGGTCACCTCCTCGGGCGAATCACCAACATTGCCGAGCGCCCGCAAAGCCTTGCCTTCAGCCCGGACGGCACGCGACTCGCGATGGCAGGCGGCTCGCCTGGAAAATCGGGCGAGGCTCGCGTGGTCGATCCCGCCACCGGCTCCACCCTTCACGTCCTGAATCCGGCCACCGACCTTGCGCTTGCTGTCGCGTTTAGTCCGGACGGCACGCAACTCGCCGTGGGCGGCACGGACAATGCCATTCGCCTGTTTAACGTTGCGGACGGCACGCAACGCCTGCTCATCGAGCAGCACGCCGATTGGGTCACCGATGTCGCGTTCAGTCCGGACGGGGCGCAACTTGTCTCGGCCAGTCGCGACAAATCAGCGCGCGTTTTCGACGTCAAAACTGGCTCCATGAGCGCCGCCTATCTGGACCACGCGGATTTTGTCCTGGCGGCAGTCTTCGCCATGGATGGCAAATCGGTTTACAGCGCGGGACGCGACCGCAAGGTGCATCACTGGTCCTTGCCCGAGGCAAAGAAAGAGGGGCAATTAAATGGCTTTGGCGACGAGGTTTATCGGCTTGTCGTCACGCCCCTCGGCGTTTTAAGCGCGTGCGCGGATGGCAAAGTCCGGCTGCACGCCAACGGACGAAAGGATGTCACACGAACCTTCGAAGGACTGACCGACCGCGCTTACACCGTGGTTTTCGACGCAAAACATCAGCGCGTGGCGGCGGGAGATCATGGCGGCGCCATTACCGTCTGGAATGCCAACGACGGCTCGATAATCACCAAGTTCATCGCCGCGCCGGGCTATCATTCTGGCCAAGCGACGAAATAGGACATTCGCCCGTGCTCGTCACGTGAGTTTTGAAGGGGGTCGCCTGTCGTCGCTCACGCCCTCTTGCAATTTTAAGGGACACCCTTAATTCTTGGTTGAGCAGATGAATTTCATTTTGCGACAGAGCGGGTTGCGCGACCTCCATGAAAAGGTCGAGGCCGGCCAGCGCCTGACCGAGGCCGACGCCTTGCGCCTTTTTGAATGCAAGGACCTTAACGCCGTGGGCGCGCTGGCGAACCTCGCCGCCCAACGCCGCAACGGCAATCGCGCCAGTTACATTGTCAATCGCTACATCAATTACTCGAACTACTGCATCCTGAGTTGCCAGTTCTGCGCCTTTGCCCGCAAGAAACGGGACGCGGACGGTTTTCAGCTCACGGTTGAGGAGATTGTCCAAAAGGCCCGTGAGGCGCTCGCGCTGGGCATCACCGAGCTGCACATCGTCGGCGGCCTGCATCCATCCCTGCCCTTCAGTTATTACACGGACATGCTGAGCGCGTTGCGCGCGCTTGATCCGCGTCTCCAACTCAAATGCTTTACCGCCATCGAGGCCCTGCACCTTGCCTGGCTGGCGCGCAAACCGCTCCGCGAAACGCTGGCGGAATTGAAGGCGGCGGGGCTCGATTCCCTGACCGGCGGCGGCGCGGAGATTTTTCGCAAGGAGGTGCGCTCCGCGATTGCGAAGGGAAAGGAATCAGCGGAAGAGTGGCTCGATGTTCACCGCGTCTGGCACCAACTCGGCGGTCGCAGCACATCCACCATGCTCTTCGGCCATGTCGAGACGGTGGCGGATCGTGTGGATCACTTGCGCCAGTTGCGCGCGTTGCAGGACGAGACGCGTGGCTTCACCGGCTTTGTGGGCCTTTCTTACCAGCCTGAGAACAACCGCCTCGGCGTCAGCACGCCTCCGACCGGTTTTGACACTCTTCGCACCATTGCCATCAGCCGGCTTTACCTCGACAACTTCGACCATATCACCGCCTATTGGGTCGGGATGGGAATGAAACTCGCGCAGGTGGCGCTCAATTACGGCGCGGACGACCTGCACGGCACGATCATCGAGGAGCATATCTTTCACATGGCCGGCGCCAAATCCCCGCAACTCCAGACCGAGGCCGAGATGGTGAAGGCCATTCGCGAGGCGGGTCGCGTGCCGGTGCAGCGCAACACGTTTTACGAGCCGATCAAGGAATGGGACGCGCCGAACGTGGCTGGCAGCGCCGACGAGGCCGCGTCCCCCGGGACCTCGCGCGTGCTGGCGGACAACCTCGCCTCCGCGTGATGGCCGTCACTCTGCGATTCCGCCAGGGCCAATGATTGAATGAATTCCGAGGAGATTCCCAAACTTCGCCTCGCCCCAAGCGAGACGCCGGAAGAACTGGCGACGCGCTTCGAGCGAGAGCAACGCGCGGCGTCGCTCCAGCGGGAAGATCGCCTGGGCGACAGCCTGCAGAATTTCCGCGTCGGCTCGGTGCCCTATCTCAATGCCGTGCCGCTCACACGGGGGCTGGAGGACCAGATTGTTTTCGCGCCGCCCTCGCAACTGGCCGAGATGCTCCGGCGCGACGAACTGGACGCTGCTTTGGTGAGCGTCGTCGAGGTGTTGTTCAATGAACGCTATGATATTCTTGATGGCATCGCGGTCGCGTCGTTAGGCGAGGTGAAGAGTGTTTTCCTTGCCCATCGCCGCCCGATTGAAGAGGCGACCGTAATCCATTGCGACACGGCCTCCCTTACCAGTGTGAATCTCCTGCGCGTGCTACTGGCCGAGCGCGGTCTTCGCCCGAAGTTCGAGCCGCTGGCGAGCCGCGCTGCCGCCGCGCTGCCGGAATTCGCCCTGCTGATTGGCAATCCCGCCATAGAATTCCTGCGCGGGCCGCACACCCACGAGATTTGGGATCTCGGCGCGGCCTGGTACGAGTTGACCAGCCTGCCGTTCGTGTACGCGGTGTGGGCCTTGCGTCGGGGAATGCCCAATGCCGCGCTTCGCCGGCAGTTGCGCGAGGCCAAGTCATTCGGCCTCGACACACTCGATTATATCATCAGCAGCCGGACGGAGTTCGACCTCGAGTTTCGCAAAGATTATCTTGGCTGGCACATCCACTATCATCTCGGTGCGGACGAAAAACGCGGCCTGGCCAAATTCATCGAACTGCTGCGCAAACACACGCCGAATCCAGTTTACGCGCCGCGTTTCGTGGCGTGACGATCCACCCGATTGCCACATTCCATGATCCGATTCTCATTCGCATTTGGCCGGCGGGCGGTGCGAAATTTCTCCGGCCTTCTGCCGCTGCTTGCCGCGCTCGCATTTTTTAGCGGCTGCGACCGGCAGCCCGTCGGCTCCGCGCCGCCGTCGGCCACT
>CAZMLP010000938.1:0-2266 GCA_964566745.1 uncultured Verrucomicrobiota bacterium
CAAATCTTTGGCACCACGGCCAAACAAATCAGCGGTCTCGCGCGAGTGCGGACGACCGGGCTTCCCAGCACCTTGCCCCGCGAGGTAATTCCGATGGAGCAGGGGATATTGATAAAATTCGATGTTGCCCTTGATGCCAGGAAGGCGGTCGATCCCGCTAATTATTCCATCGAACGTTGGAACTATAAACGCACACCTGATTACGGTTCACCCCACTTCAAGCTGGACGGCACGAAAGGCCAGGAGGTGATGGCAGCGAGCAGCGCTTATCTTTCACGCGACGGCAAGAGCGTGTTTGTCGGCATTCGCGATCTAAAAGCGGTCATGCAAATGCGGGTCGGCTGGGCGCTGGCGACGAAGGAGGGTGTCGCGTTCGGGCAGAACGCCTATTTCACGCCGCATGAGTTTGTACGATTTGTGCCGGAAAAGGAGGTCTTCGCTCCTATGACGGTCGATTTGGCGCCGCGAACCATTGCCGCTTCCACGAATGCCCCGGTGTCTGTCGTCGAGGGGCGTCGTGTCGCGGAGTTGTACGGCTGCGCCGCGTGCCATTCCACCGACGGCTCGACGATCGGCAAAGTCGGGCCGACGTGGAAGGGCCTATCCGGCGGCGAGGTGAAGCTTGCTGGGGGCGGTCACATTGTCGCGGACGAGGCGTACTTGCGCGAATCGATTCGCGAACCCTCGGCCAAAATGGTGCGCGGCTACGAGAAATCGGACGTGGCCATGCCTGCTTACGAAGGGCTGTTGTCTGATACGCAACTGGAGTCTCTGCTGCTCTACATCAAATCACTTCGCTGACCACGTGGCGCGCGGCGCTTCTGCCGCGTTATTTCTGGAGGTATTTGATGATTGCCTCCGTGCGGGAGCGCGCGCCGAGCTTTTCATAGACCTTCTTCAAATGCGTGTGAACCGTCCAGGCGCTGATGCCAAGCGCGCGGGCGATCTCCTTGTCCGTGCTGCCCGTGCGCAGGCAATTCAAGATGTCCTGCTCGCGGGAGGTGAGCGCGGAAGAATCATGCGTCCCATCTCCCTCCATGGGAAAAAGGAAAAGCCGTTGCACGTACCCAAAAATCCGTGCCTGCCACTCGGCAAAGGGTGGCGGGCCTTTTTGCCACGCGCCCCGCACCGGTTCCAGCAAGGTTTCCGGCGGGCGGCGCCGGAAATAGTATCCACCTGAAATTGCCGGCTGCGTGTAAAATAAATCGTCGCTGCTGTTGTAAATCCGGTAGCCCGCCGCTGGCGCGCCCGGGGCCGCCTTTTGCAAGGCCTTCTGAAAATATCCGGCGGCCACGTCAGGCAATTGCCGGTTAAACAACACGAGGTCCACCGGCTGGCGTCTCAGTCCGGTCAGGGCGGCGCCACCGCTCAAAAACTGGCCGGCGCACGCGTAATCGGGCAACTCGTTCAGCCAGTTCACCAGCCCGCGCCGGCACGGCTCGTCCGCTTCCACCACCGCCACCCGGATTTTTGGGGACCGCTGGGAACGGCGGCGCGGCGGGCTGGGCAAAGAGGCCGCCACCGGCGCCGTGTATAGTGTCGTGTAGGTGAACACCATGGGGTTTTCCGCCCAGAAAATCGCCACGGTGAACTCGCGCGGGTAACTCCGAAGGGCGGCGGGCCAGCCCTCGCCAACCACCGTTTGATAAATTGACAGCGCCCGGTTTGCGGCGGCCTGCTTGGCGTCGGTGCCCAAGGGAAAAAAGAGGCTGGTTCCCGCGTGCTCGACCAAGGCGGAGAGCTCGTTGCTCGGTCGCGGGCGAATTAGTTTGCCGTGGGTGCGGTGGATCAATTGTTGCCGCCAGTACCGGATGTCCGTGGGCACGAACTTGGGGCCGGTGACGGGGCGCACCGGCATGCCGCCGCTTCGGCTTTGCGGCTGGTCGGAGCCTGGATCGGCCGCTGGCGTTTTCGCCCGGGCAGCCTCGCTGGAGGGTGAATTGGATGGCGGAACCTGCTTCTTCATTCGCGCAAACGGGCGATAGTTTTGTTACCACCTCATGGAGCATCCCCAATACTGGTGATTCACACCGGCAATCAAGCATGTTACCCCAGAAACTGACAACTCTTTACTGGTTCATTGGTGTCCGGCGGAGGCGGTCCGCTCCGGGCGCGCGCCTTGGGCACGCCCCGCCGTCGTCAATGCGCGCAAGTCAACCTCGGCTGGTCAGAGCAATACAAACGAAAATCAACATGAGAACCTTACCCCCTGTTCCGCGGTGGATGGCGGTCCTGGCCGCCTGTGGCGGCGCGGCGCTGCTGGCAA
>CAZMLP010000939.1:0-2711 GCA_964566745.1 uncultured Verrucomicrobiota bacterium
TCGCCACCCGGGTATGATCGAAGGCCGGGTGGCGCGTGCCATCGAACAACACAAACTCGCGGCGATCCTCGCCGGTTGCGACGCGATACCAAAACTTGTCGTTTCCCGCAAACCAGTGCGGCTCGATCTTGTCCCGATAAATCTTCGCCGGCGCGTTGGTGGCGAGTTTGGCTGGTTCGGCGGCACGATTATCAATCGCAATGGCAAACTGCCCGACGATGGCCCACAGGAGTTGGCAGCTCACAACGATTGAAATCACGACGCGGCACGGAAACAAAGTCTTCATGGGAGGTTCCAGATTCGTCTGATTCTCATCCCGCTCAAGCGATCTGTCTTGGCCGGGAATGGCGGAAAGCTCGAAGGTATGGGCATATCGCGACGGGCGAAAGCCAATCCTCGCGTCGGCTGACCTGGCGCGGCGCTTGTTAGCGCCTTGCCTTCGGGGCCGGGCTCCGGCAAAAGGGTGGCCGCTCATGACGACTGGCATTTCCCAGGACACCCGCCGCATCGCGCTCGTCGCGCTGGCGGTGCTGGCCCTCGATCAATTCACCAAATGGATCGTGGTGAAAAATCTCTTTTACGGGGAGGAACGAATCGTCCTGGACGGCTTTTTCCGCTTCGTCCACTGGGGCAACACCGGGGCCGCCTGGAGTTTGTTCAGCGACCGCAATCACATCCTTGCGCTCGTGTCAGCGGCGGCGCTCGCCGTGCTTTATTTCAGCCGGCACCATTTTGACGCCCACACGCTCGCGGGCCAAGTCGCCCTGGGGCTGTTGTTTGGCGGAATCACGGGGAACTTGGTGGACCGCTTGCATGTCGATCATGTCATCGACTTCCTCCGCTTTTACATCAACCGGCGCGGTGGCGGCGAGATTGGTTTCCCGGCATTCAATGTGGCGGACTCGGCCATCTGCACCGGCGTCGGCCTGCTGTTTATCCTGGCGCAACGCGATCCCGCGCCCGCCCCGAATCGCGGCGAGTCCACGCCGCCGGACAAGACTCCATCATGACCGTCAGCGGCTCCGGCACTGTGCCCCCGCCCGCGCCGCTCTTCCTCGCCGGCCCCACCGCCTCGGGCAAATCCGCCGTGGCGCTGCTGCTGGCGGAACGTCTCGGGGGCGAGATCCTTTCGGTCGATTCCATGCAGGTCTATCGCGGCCTGGACATTGGCACGGCCAAGCCAACCGCCGCCGAGCGTCAGCGCGTGCCGCATCACCTGATTGATGTCGCGGACCTTGCCGAGCCGTTTGACGCGGCGCGTTTCGTCCGCCTTGCCACCGCCGCCGAGCGGGAAATTCAGGCGCGCGGTCGCGTGCCGATTTATTGCGGCGGTACCGGTCTTTACTTCAAGGCGTTGCTCGAAGGTTTGGGCGAGGCGCCGCCGGCGGATGCCGCCGTGCGAACGCGGCTGGAGGCAACGCCGATGCCGGAGCTGCTGGCGGAACTCGCGGCCAGCGATCCCGCAACCTTCGAGCGGATCGACCGCCAAAACCCCCGCCGCGTCATCCGTGCGCTGGAGGTGATTCGCCTGACGGGCAAGCCCTTTTCCGCGCAGCGCGCCGACTGGAAACGCGCCGGCGCCCCCGGTGATTCAGGGCCGGTCTGCAACATCTTCGTCCTGCAACGCGAGCCGGACGAGCTGCGGACACGCATCGATACACGGGTGGACCAGATGTTTGCGGGAGGTCTGGTCGGCGAGGTCGAAAGCCTGCTGACTCGCGGGCTGCGGGAAAACCCGACCGCGATGCAGGCCATCGGTTACCGGCAAGTGGTGGAGCATTTGGAGGGGTTGCGTTCCTTGGCCGACACTGTTGCCCTCGTGAAGCAAAAGACCCGACAATTCGCAAAGCGCCAGCTTACCTGGCTTCGTGGAAAAATGACGGCGACGTGGCTTCCCGTCAGCCCAAAGGAAACCGACGAGGCGGTGGCGGAAAGGATTTTGGCTTTGCGAAGTTAGAGCGTTTCAACATGCCGATCTCCACCTGACCGATTTTCAGGCGGCCCTCCGGGACGCTGATTCCTTAGATAGTTTCCGGTGTGCGCGTTCGCTGCGCGGAGTTCTTACCGCCATCTTCATCTGCGTCTCCGGCACGGAGAAAAGAACGGAGAAGTGGTTGATCCTTTGGCGGACCTTCAACCGGGCGGCCAGGCCATGTGGCGTCCGCCGAGGATGTGGCAGTGAATGTGCGGCACCGTCTCGCCGCCGTTCGGGCCGTTGTTGATCACGAGGCGATAACCGGTTTCTTTCATCCCCAAGTTCCCGGCCACCTCGGCCGCCTTGAGCAACAGGTGACCGAGCAATTGCTGGTGCTCCGCGGTGGCCTCGCCAATGCGCGGAATGACGGGCTTCGGCACGATCAGCACATGGACCGGCGCTTGGGGATTGATGTCGCGAAAGGCGAGGACCGACTCGTCCTCATAAACAATGCTGGCCGGGATTTCGCGGGCGATGATTTTCTCGAACAGGGTTTTGCTCATGGAACTGGGGGACAGCAGGGCCTCGGATCGTGCGGTGTTGGAAAAGCGCGCCATCAGCGCACCAGCAGCATACGTCCGGTGGAATCCTCCTCGGAGCCCATGCAGCCGCGCAGGTAATCAACGATCTGGTCGTTCAAATGCTGGCAACGCGCCGACCACCGCCGGGCGCCAACGAGTTGCTTCACGCAGCCGCGCAAGCCCCGGAAACGCAGCACGCGCGGCGGGGATCGCGA